>SIAL01000006.1 GCA_009691815.1 Gemmataceae bacterium
TGAATTCACGCATCCAGTTGTGAACAAGAGGCTTTGGACAAATCACCAAAACACGATTGAGCTGCCCGCTTTGTACCATGAGCCGAATCGATAGGATCACCTGAATCGTTTTGCCCAAACCCATTTCATCCGCGATAAGGGCCTGGTCCCTTGGCATGAGGAATGCGATTCCCTGAAGTTGATAGGGATAGGGTTGAAACGGGAGTTTCATCTCCTGCCCAAGGATCCCTTCCAGAGGCGGTTGCAACAGGCAAAGGAGACGATCTTTTAGGTGAGACATTCCCACCGGAGGTTTGATCCTGGTTTGCGTTTTGGGCAGGCTGGGAACCGAAACTTTTTGAGCCACGGATTCTGGGAAGGATATGTCCTCCTCGGGTTTGCCAGGCTCTAAGGCTGCTTGGGTTTCCCAGGGTGAGGGAAACTTCCAGGACTGCACCTGAAGCGGACTGGCTAGGGACCCCATGGTTTTAATCCAAGGTGTCTGCTGCAAAAGGACCACCGATCGGGTGGCGGGAGTCAGGGGTTTTTCAAACGCGGAAAGGCCACGAAATTGGATCGCCGGCGAACCATAGGTATGAACAACAGGGCAAGGCATCAAAGAAACAGTATCCCAAGTTGCCTCGGTGGGAGTTTCGTCTTGGGATAGAGCGGAAAGAAATACAGGGGCCGGGTTCGGGGTTATCGATTTCAAAGGTGTCAAACTCATGCGGTGCGCTCGTCCCGTTCCATGGGGTATTTTCGTCCTAGGTGACCGAACCCGACCCTGTATAAGGCTACCATCGGCTTGATTTTGGAGGCGATTCCAAGGTTTCTGCAAGTCCCCGGCAAGATAAGGTGTTAAAGCTTGCCGAGGAAACAGGGGGTTCCGATCGTAACAGTTAAATGCTTTTAGAAACCGCTTTGGAAACATGATTCGTGGGCTGGAAATAAGAATTAGTGGCCTGCCTTGGGACAGTTGCGTTATTGCCTTTTCTTGAATGCTTTCGGTAAAATGCAGGAAATGAGATCGTAGAGACCCGATTGGAGAATCCTCCCATGACTTGGCTTGCTCGATTGGTATTGTTGGTGGCCCTCCCTTTGGTAAGCTCGGCGATAGCCAAGGAAGACGATAAGGGCCCATCGCCGAATGTGCCCGAGGCGGCCCAATTGAAGGTCTATGTGGGTAAGTTTCAATTGGAGGTCAGCGAACCGATCAAGGCCAAAGGGGTGGTGGAGGGAAAATGGGTCCACGATGGCCGATTTGTCCAGCAATCGTTTACCCTTAAAGACGAAAAGGGAACATTGTCTTTTACCGGGACAAACTTGTTTACTTTCGACACCAAACGAAAGCTCTATAGGTCATGGCGTTTTTTTTCCAACGGAGATGCGATCGAATTCACCGGAATCTGGGATGAAGCCAAACAAACGATGACATGGAATGCGCCGGATCCAAACGATACCGGGACCCTGCGCATGGTGGGGGTGTTTGACAAATCCGGCAGCCAAGTTTGGACCATCTTCAAAGATGATTCCAAAGGCAAGGTGGAAACCGAGATCCGAGGGACACACACACCCATCAAGTAATGAGCATCATCAAGTTGGACCGAAAGGCCGCAAGTTTGGGATGTCCCTCACCCAAAAGGTGAAAGGCTTGAATGAGTGCTAATTTAACGGGCCCGCGGGCGAGTTTATCATTGAGTTCACCGGCCTCTAGGAGAAGTACAATCGCTTCCTCGGTGGCACCTGCGGCGGCCTTGGCGCACCCTTTTTGATAGAGGTCAGAACCAATTCCAGAAACAGGTGGGCATTGGACAAAAAAGAGCTTTCCTTTAAGTTTCAAGACTTCGGCGGCAAGCGGTCCCGTGTCGGAGAATGGTTCCAAAAGCGATTCGATAAGGGGAATATCTGTCTGCCCCGATGGCTGTTTCAAAAGGCATTTCACCAGAAACAGTCTGGCCCGATCATCGGTTTCATCCGCGGCAAAGGCCTCCTTGGCTAATTGAAAGGCTAGGGTATCATCCCCCGCCGTGGTTGCTTCCAAGGCCTTTTTGAGAAACTCCTCGGCGGGACCGGGGAGGTAGGGCCTCATGAAGGCCTCAATTTCCGAAGGTGTTAGGATTCCTGTGTGACGATTGACCGGATTGCCATCTAGGAAAACGACCACGGTGGGAACGCTGGAAATGCGAAATGCGGCGGCAAGATTGGGATTTTGGTCGATGTCGATCTTGGCCAACAGAAAAGCACCAGCGGCAATCTCGGCGGCAGCTTCCAAAAGGGGTTTGAGTTTGAGGCAAGGTTGACACCATTTTGCCCAAAAATCGATCAGGATGGGGCGGGTTTTACTCGCCTCCCCTACCAGCAAATCAAAGTCCGCTTCCAACACATCCACGCAATGGTTACTCATGTTATTATCCGTCCCTGTTGGGTCAACTTAGGTCATTACCGGTTCAAGATACTCTATGCCCGGTAGTTTTTTGGCAAGTTCTTCTTCGATCCCCAACAAGAGGACCCTAAGGCTGCTCGGGCAAAATTGACACGAACCGTCAAAGCGGACCAATAAGGCTGGGCCAGCCCGACCGACAACCAATACCCTGCCCCCTTCCCCAACAAGGGGGGCACCCAAATCATCCACTACCCTTTGTGCTTTTTTCAGAAAAAGGGTATCTTCTTCGCCGCTAAAAAGAACCACGTTTGGGGATTGGGTTGCTCCGGAAAAGACCATTTGGATTTGGATCAAGTCCAATTGAATCTGGGATTGAAGAGCACCCGGCGAGGAGAAAACAAGAGGCCCGCGAATTCGGTCTTTCCATTCAAGGCAAAGGGTTTGGCCATACAGGTCGCCTGAAAAGTTCAATAAATGAGCCTCGATTTTCAAATCTGTTTCGCCAAAAGTTGCGCTAGGACCAATGTTAACCGCCGCGTTATGGATTTGGCCATTAGGGAGAATCGCCTTTGCTGCATACACCCCCAAAGCCGGGACAAGGGTCTTGGGTGGAAAGAGGTTGGCCGTGGGATAGCCTAGGGACCTGCCTCTTTTCGCCCCGGAAACCACCACTCCGGTAGTTTCCGGGGGCGCCCCAAGCAATAAAGATGCCTTGACCACATCGCCTTCCAACAAAAGGGTGCGAATGCGACTGGTGGAAATCCAACCATTGGCGTCGAGCAGTCCGGGATGGATTTCAAGCCTTATTCCGCACTTTTGGCAAAGATGGCTTAGTTGGCTGATGGTTCCTTCCCTTTTCCTTCCAAAACAAAAATTATCCCCCTCGATGAGGCACTGAGGGTCAAGAATGCCACGGATAATCCGATCAAAAAAGTCTTGGGCACGGATTTCAAGAAACGACGAATCGATTCGAAACACAATCACTTCGTCCACGCCGGCTTGTCGGAGTTTTTGCACCTTTCGTTCAAGGGTAAGAATGGGTGGACCGGTGTCTTCTGGTCGAAGGAGGGCCCTTGGATGAGGATCTAGGGTGACGGCGATTACCTTTTGGCCGGGTTTGGCAGACCGTTTGGCATGGTCTATGAGGTCGCGGTGCCCGAGATGGACCCCATCAAAATTGCCAAGGCTAATGATGGATTGTCGAAGGGATTCGGGCAAAGGCTCGGGGGACAATGCCCCCCATTGAGCGGGCAGGATATCAATCCAATCACTTCGCATATTTCCAGCAGCCCGTCCGCCCCACTCTTGTCCTTGACCCACAGAATTGTTTGGTCAATTCCGCCGCCCCAATCTGAAATCTTAAGATATTATCGAGAACCGGGGCAGGATTCCCAACAAGGCAGGAGTTAACAGCTTGAAAAGCAGCGGTATGGGGCAAAAACCAAAAAGAATTGTCATGACAGGGGGACCTTGTTCGGGCAAAACCCTTTGCCTTAAGGAGGTCGGTAAGACCTATGGCCACCAGGTGATTTTGGTCCCGGAGGCCTCAACGCTTTTATTATCGGGAAACATTCCTCCCCCCATGGGCCATGCCGATTGGCCCAAATCGCTGGTACCGGGCGGAACTTGGCGGCGAGCTTTCCAAACCCAGGTCCTTTCCACCCAAAAACACCTAGAAGCATCACTCAATACCTTGGCAATCGAGGTGGGGGCCAAGGTGATGATTTGTGATCGTGGATTATTAGATGGAGCAGCCTATTGGCCGGAAGGCTTAACCGATTTTGCAAGACATTTTGAATTGGATCTGACCAAAGTTTACAACCGATACGACTTGGTCATTCACCTTGAGAGTGTTGTTGTTTGCAATCCGGAGGACTTTGGCAGGAACAATAATCCCACTCGTTTTGAAGACCCGGCCGAAGCCTTATTGAGGGAGCGATTGTCTCGGGAAGTTTGGGCCGGTCACCACAATCGGGAAATCATCAAAGCGGGTGATTTTGCAACAAAAATCCGAGCCGCCCTAGACGCCGTGGCCCGGATTTTGAATTCCTAATTTGAACATCTTTGCTACTTGGGAGTGCCGGATATTTTCAAAAGCCGGTCCCCCGTGTCGGCCACCGAGGGCTTTAGGATTCCCAAAAGGGCGCCCAATTTTTCCCGAAGGATGGGATCGTTGGAAGGTTGACTTGCCACCGCAACAAGCTCCTTCTTTTTGGCTTCGGATAGTAAAATCGTGTGGCGGCGCATATGCATGATTAGGTTGTCGGCAATTCCAGCCTTTGCCAGTACCGAGCGCTTGGAATCCATAACCGCCTCGGCAAGTCGCAATTGAGCGGGGAGGCCTGGTATGTGGCTTAATCCCCTAGATGCAGCAACAAGGATCGGGTCGGATAAATTGGTGGCCCGGAGCACGGAAATCAGTTCATCTGTCGCGGGGCGAATGTCATATCCTGGAGGGGCACCATCCCCCATTCTTGCCAAGATAATAACAGCCGTTTCGGCCATGTACTGTCGCTCTTCTTCGGTAAGGATGGGAAGCTTTAATTGGGTAATCCAACTAATAAGCGTATGCTCGAGCATTTTGGGACCTGCCGCATCGTGGCCGTGGACCACAATCGTGGCGGGCAAATTTCCCCATTGAGCTTCCAGTTGCCTGAATCGCTTTTCTTGGACCGTTTCGAAAGCATCTAGCAAAACTTTTTTGCGAGCGAGCAAATCTTCCCGCCGATTGGCTTGCCTGTTGGTAAAGCTAAACGCCTCGGTGGATCGTTCTAAACGGTCGCGGTTGGATTTTTCGAGTTCATCTCTTCGAATCTTGAGGGTATCTTCGGTTTCGGTCTTTTTTACCGGCCCCCCCTTCAGGTTTGCCTGGTCCCGTTTAATACTTTCATCCGCGGATTTGTAATCGTTTTTAATAGAGGCAAACCGTTCATCCCTGGCGGAAAGCTCACCATCCAGAATATCCAACATTCTTTGAATATCCGAATATTCGAGGATAATGTCTCGCACATCAATTGTTTTGGCCAAACCTAGGATAACAAGGGGGAGGCGCCCGAAATGACGATCACTCCGAAGTTGCGCAACCAGACTAGCGGTGCCATAACCCGGAAGGTTTGGATCAAGGAGGATCAAATCAATATCCGAGGCTTTGTTAAGGCGACGCAATAAGTCGCCACCAGAGGCCACTAATATCCCCTCCCTCCCCGTTTCCTTGATTCGGGCCATGATGCGTTGACCAAGTTCGGTATCGTCGGTGGCAACAATGGTTCTCGAGTGACTAATGGCAGCTTGGGGACTATTGACCCAACCGGTTATGGACCGCCTAAGAACTTCAATCACCTGATTGGTAGGAGCCACTCCTGCGGCTTCAGCACTTCGTAAAAACGCCTGAGTAGCGGCCCATTCCACGCGCCTATCTCCGTAGGACATTGCCCTTATCAGAAGTGGCTTTCGCGCAAACCATGGCTGTGACGCTCGGGGTTCGGTCTGTTGGCCAATGGCTTTCACCAGAGCTAAGATCTCAAGCGTTTTCCGATTGACAATGGCTTGATCTAAAAGATCCATCAAAACAGAAGGGTCCGCCGAGTCCAAAAAATCGGCGAGTTTGGGATTGGTAAAACCAAGGGGCCGACTGAGTTCGGTTTCTTTGATTTTGGCCATCCCTTTGTCAATGATCAAGGACAAGATGATCTTTTGGGCCTCACGATTGGTCCGGTCCATCGTGAGTGCGGTATTAGCAAATCGTTGTCCTAAAAATTCCTCGACTTGGGAAGCGTTTGGAAATTCGACTCCCGGTATGCCTTGGACAATCTTGCCCGTTTTTTGGTCAAATCGCCAAATGTCCACCTTTGCTGGGTTGGGATAGGTAACTTTTTGATTGTAATTATCCTTAGCAAGGTTGGTTAAAGCCGTGCCGGGACTTTCGAGCCGAGCAAGCTCCGTGTGCGTGATTTGGCCAATGGCCTTTATCGCAATGGTCCGGATCCCGGGATTCGTTGCCGTGCCGGCAAGGACCCAAAGATCGGGAACGGCTTGGGTTGCTTTTTTGTCCACCAAAATTCCAATCAATTCAATCAGGAGCAAATCGTCCGGGACCCCTAATCCCGCAACCAATGGAGGAATCGTTTCGGGTCCCAATTTGCGCAAAGCCCGAAGGATGACAATTCGGTCTTTAGAATGGGAAATTTGCAGCATCACATCAATCAAAGCCGGGACTGCAAGTGCTCCCATTTCCCCAAGTTTTCCCACTCCGTGGGCAAAATCGCGATTGTCACCTTCAAGAGAATCCAAGATTGCCCGCATTCGCTCGGGATCCTTGAGCGATTTGTGATAGGCCGCGCTGGTCCGTTTGATCCAATCATCGAGGCTTTTTTGGTATTGAGCATTTAGGTTGGAATTGTCGTCCCATTTGGTGAACCGACGGTAAGCTATGATTCGAGATAATGGAGCATCCTTGCCGAGTTTGGCTAGGTCCGCTTCGGAGGGATTTGAGGCAAGCATTAGGGCAATTAACCTGCCCGCAAGGCCTAAGTTGTTCGTTTCGATTTCATAATCAATCGCGGCATAAAACTCAGGAACCGTGGTGGGAATGCGCGCAAAGCCTTGGCCAAAAAGTTGGACTTTGGCCCCTTCGGTTTTTTCGGCCTCGGTTTTTGGCTCTTCAGGTGGTTGGGCCGGATCTTGTGGGGCACCCGCCTTGGCAGGTGGTTGGGCCTTTCCGGGAGCGGCGGCAGGGGGATCTTGAGCCAAGGCAAACCCGGTTAATGCCAAAAGTCCTAGGCCTAAAACGCGACAAAGACGGTTCAAGGTCCCGACATTTCGTCCAAACATGGATCCACTCCCTTTTGAGGCAGGTCCACCTTGCTGGGTGGTCCAAAGGTGGTTACTTTTCAATGTATTCGATCTCGTTGGCAATCAGGTCATCACAGGTTTCCCGGCGTCTGATCACCCGATGTTTGCTTCCACTTACCATAATTTCGGCGGCTCTGGGGCGGCTGTTGTAATTGGAACTCATGGCCATTCCATAGGCCCCGGCGCTGAACACCGCGATTAAGTCGCCTTTATTTAAGGGCGGCAAATGGCGTTGTTTGGCAAGAAAATCCCCCGATTCACAAACCGGACCAACCACATCCACAGAAATGGTTCCCTCGCCGGGACACTCATAATCCTCGGGTGGGACTTCAAAGCCCTTGGGGGGTTCCACCGGCCAAATGCGATGAAACGAATCGTACAAGGTGGGTCGGATGAGATCATTCATCGCCGCATCCTGAATGACAAAAAGTTTGCCCCCGGATTCTTTGGTATAGATTACCCGGCCTAGGAGGATTCCCGCGTTACCCGCGATGAATCGACCCGGTTCAAGGACCAATTTGCATCCAAGTTCTTTAACCGCGGGAACAATCACTTCCGCAAAAGCCTGTGCGGGAAGGGCTTCTTTCTTGCGATAGTGGATCCCAAATCCGCCTCCCATGTTAAGCACTTTGATGGGATGACCCTGTTTACGAAGTTCGGCAACCAATGTTTTCGCCTTGGCGATTCCTTGGCGATAGGGTTCCACGCTAAGGATGGGGGAACCTAGGTGCATGTGAATCCCGCAAATATCAAGATGGGGTTGGTTCACAAATTTTTGGGCCACCTCCAAAACCGAATGGATATCGAGGCCAAATTTGACCCCTTTCACCGAGGTATCGGTTTTGGCATGGGTTTTCGGCGGCAAATCGGGATTCACCCGTAAAGCCACCGGGGCGATTACACCCATGGATTTTGCAACCTGAGCTAATGCCATTAGCTCGGCTTCGCTTTCAACATTGAATAGAAACACCTTTTCCGACAGAGCCCTTCGCTGTTCGGCTTCGGTTTTGCCGACGCCGGCAAAAACAATTTTCTCCCCCTCAGAGCCGACCGTTAACGCCCTATGCAATTCGCCATTGCTGGTGACATCAAACCCTGCTCCATGCTCTCGCATCAATTTGAGAATGGAGAGGTTGCCATTGGTCTTCACGGAATAACAAATCAGAGGATCCACTTCCTTGAAGGCATCCTGAATTTGCTTTAGGTGGTGGACAAGTGTGGCGGCGGAATAAACATAAAGCGGAGTACCATAGGCTTCCGCTAATTCTTGAACGGGAACCTGATCGCAAAATAACTTGCCCGACTTGTAGTGAAAATGATCCATAAACTTCCGCGATCCTCCCTTTAGTTTATCGGGCCAAAAACCAAAAAGAAGTTAGGGCGGCCTAAGCCATTACCCTTACTTTCCAAAGGTCAAGTTGGCGTGCCACCTCGCTGGGGGCCGTGGACCCTTCCGAACGAAACGCCATGAGAGCCCGAGAAACCCCCAACACTTCATATACCTCCGGGGTCAAGCCCAAGTAGGCGGAATCGAAATCGGCATGGGAAAGATCGGCAAGGCGGCACCCGCGTTTTTCACACAGTCGCACCATTTTACCCACTATCTCATGGGCGGTGCGAAGAGGAACACCCCTTAAAACCAGAAATTCCATTAAAGTCGTTGCATCCAGAAAACCGTCCTCAATACGGGCCGCAATCTGTTCCCCCTTCAATTGGGCCTTGCGAACGATGGCCGCCGCTATGATCAAGGATGCCTCCACCGTGTCATTTGCATCGAAAACCGCCGGCTTATCTTCTTGAAGGTCGCGGTTGTACGCAAGGGGGAGGCCCTTTAATAGAATTTGCAGGCGATTGAGGTCAGAAATCACCCGGCTGGTCTTCCCCCGCATCAATTCCAGCACATCCGGGTTTTTCTTGTGAGGCATGATGCTCGAACCGGTGCAGAAAGCATCAGGAAGGTTTAGGAAGCCAAATTCGGTGGTGGACCATAGGACCCATTCTTCCGCCCAGCCCCCCAAATGGATGGCAATCATGGATAGTGCAAAAACATATTCGATAAGGAAATCCCGATCGGAGGACACATCGAGGCTATTATGCGCCAAGTCATCAAAACCCAAGGTTTTTGCCACATGACGGCGATCAATGGGAAGCGAACTTCCCGCAAGGGCGGCCGCACCCAAAGGAAGCCGATTGAGCCGTTTTCGACAATCCATGAGGCGTTCGCGGTCCCTTTGAAACTTTTCCACATAGGCAAGGAAATAATGGCCCGCCAAAACCGGTTGGGCCCGTTGGAGGTGGGTATAGCCCGGGATGATCATCTCCTTGTGGGTTTCCGCGGCTTCAATAAAGCCTTTTTGGACATCGAGAAGGAGCTGATCCATTCGGTCGAGGGCATCCCGGGTCCATAACTTCATGGCGGTCACAACCTGATCGTTGCGACTTCGGCCCGTATGCAGCTTTCGGCCGGTGTCTCCGAGCCGCTCGATTAGAGCTGATTCGATGTGAGTATGGATATCCTCAAGGGAAGTACGGATGGGGATCTTTCCGGCTTCCAAATCATCCCCAATTTGATCAAGTGTGGTGCATATTGCCTCTGCCTCAGCGGGAGTAATTAGGTTAACATGGGCAAGCATTTTCGCCTGGGCTTGGCTTCCCAGAATGTCGTGGCGAAAAAGTCTGCGGTCAAAACTGATCGATTCCGTGTAAAGCTCTGTCAAAGCGTCCACGCCTCCCTCAAACCGACCACCCCATGTCTTTTGGCTCATGCAACCCACCGTCCAACTAATAGTTTCAAGTTCGCTATGGGCATAGCGTTCCTGTGGAAATCCCTAGATTTTCCTATGGAACCAAGGCCTTGGGATGAAGATCGGGAGTGGTGAGAATGCGGATTGGACTTTTTGGAGGGGCGTTTGATCCGCCCCATTTGGGACACCTGATTGTTGCCGAGGCTTGCCGCGAAGCAGGAAATCTGGATCAGGTTTGGTTTCTTCCCTCCGCCCAGCCCCCTCATAAACCGATCGATGCCATGGCCCCTTGGGAAGATCGCCTGAGAATGATTGGTTTGGCCATTGCCGGAAACCCTGCTTTTCGTTTGGAACCAATCGAAAGCGAATTGCCCTCGCCCAATTTCACTTTTCAAACTTTGGCAACTTTAAAACAAAAACACCCGACAATCCAATTCGTTCTCCTATTGGGACAGGACAGTTTGGCGGATCTGCCCCAGTGGAAAAATCCGGAGGAAGTGGTCAGGCTTACCGAGATTTTCATTTATCCCCGCACGGAAACCTTGTTGGGCAAAGACCCTTTGGTTGCCCAAAAAGCGTTGGAACAGGCTGTTCCCGAGGCCAGAATATCGTGGCTTTCCGGGGTGCCCAATATGGGAATCGCAAGTCGAAACCTGCGGCATCGCTGTCTAACAGGCCAGAGCATTCGATATCAAGTCAGCAGCTCGGTGGAAATGTACATTAGGAAAGAAAAACTTTATCAGCCTATCCCCGTTTCCAAATAGTCGCTTCAACCCAAAGAGATAATAGACTGAGGATTCCACTTAACCTTCAGGGCAAATCCATGGTGCCAAGTTTCTTAAAAAGTTCTCTGGGCCGAAAATATGCCATGGGGTTCACCGGGCTACTTTTGGTGGGATTTGTTTTAGGCCATTTGGCTGGCAATCTGTTAATTTTTCAAGGGCCCGAAGCACTAAACGGGTATGCGGAATTCTTGGAAGAAGCGGGCCATGGAATGGCGGTTTGGATTGCCCGAACCGGCCTGCTTGCCATTTTTGTTTCCCATTTGGTTTTGGCATTCCAACTTCGCCGGGAAAACAATCGGGCAAGACAGGTAGGGTATGATCAGGAATCGGCCCTTGTTTCCAATTGGGCGTCAAGACACATGTTTCTGACCGGGCTGGTTATTTTGGTTTTTGTGATTTACCACATATGCCATTTTACCTTGGGTGTAACCGATACCAGTGCGGAATGGCGGGTTCGGCTAGAAGGCAAAAATCGCCCCCACTATGTCGATGTTTATGCCATGGTAACCAAAGGCTTCCAAGATCCCAGAGTTTCCCTCTTTTACTGTTTTTGCCAAATCCTATTGGGTTTGCACATTTGGCATGGGGCTTCCAGCTGGTTTCAATCTTTGGGAATCAACCGCTCTGCGTGGAGGCGTTCTACCTCTTGGGTGGGACCAATCCTAGCCTTGGTGGTGATCGTTGGGAATTGCGCTATCCCGATATCGGTTATGGGTGGGTTGGGTATGTCGCACGGTGCCCCAAGCCATCTTGGCCAAATTCCAGCCCTAACCCTCAAAGAATCCGAAAAACAACGGGACCTGAAAAACTCCATGGGTGGAGGAGCTGAAAAAACCGGCGGCTTTTCCATTCCAAAGGAATAAGAACCCCTAACTGGCAGAACACAAATGGGAAAATAACTTTCCCAAGGACAAGCAAACAAATGCTTTGCTTTTTCCGAACAAGGCACAAGTCCGTTGAAAGGTAATCCATGAAGTTAAATGCTCGAGTTCCTGACGGCCCGCTTGCCGAAAAATGGGACAATTGCAAGATGGGAATGAAGTTGGTTAACCCAGCCAACAAGCGGAAATACCATGTCATCGTTGTGGGTACCGGGTTGGCGGGGGGAGCCTGTGCCGCCTCCCTGGCGGAGTTGGGTTACCAAGTTTCCACCTTTTGTTTTCAAGACTCCCCTCGGCGAGCCCATTCGATCGCGGCTCAAGGCGGGATCAACGCCGCAAAAAATTACCCAAACGATGGGGACTCGGTTGAACGATTATTTTTGGACACCATCAAGGGTGGAGATTATCGTGCCCGGGAATCGAATGTTTATCGCTTGGCCCAAACCAGTGTAAATATCATTGATCAATGCGTTGCCCAAGGCGTTCCCTTTGCCCGGGAATATGGTGGCCAATTGGACAACCGGAGTTTTGGCGGGGCACAGGTTTCGCGAACTTTTTATTGTCGCGGCCAAACCGGACAGCAGCTTCTTTTGGGGGCTTATGCCTCGCTCAACCGGCAAATCGAAAAAGGCAGAGTAAAGTCTCATACCCGTCACGAAATGATGGACCTTGTTTTGGTGGATGGCAAAGCCAAGGGAATCATTGTGCGGGACATGGTAACAGGCCAAATTGAACGCCATGCCGCCGATGCCGTGGTTTTGGCTTCGGGTGGATATGGTCCTGTCTTTTACCTATCCACCAATGCCATGGGGTGTAATGTTTCCGCCACCTATCGGGCTTTCAAGCGCGGAGCAATGTTCGCCAATCCCTGTTACACCCAGATCCACCCGACCTGCATCCCCGTCACAGGAGACTTTCAATCCAAACTCACCCTCATGAGCGAATCCCTTCGAAATGATGGGCGCATTTGGGTCCCTAAAAAGCAAGGTGACACCCGGGCCCCCGGTACGATCCCTGAATCGGAACGAGATTATTACCTAGAACGAAAATACCCCAGTTATGGCAACTTGGCACCACGGGACATTGCCTCCCGGGCCGCCAAAGAAGCCTGTGACGCGGGCCGAGGCGTTGGCCAATTTGGTCGGGGAGTGAACCTCGATTTTGCGGATGCCATCAATCGGTTGGGGGCAAAAACCATCGCGGAACGCTATGGCAACCTGTTCGATATGTATTCGCACATTACCGGCGAGAACCCCTACCAAGCCCCCATGCGCATCTACCCGGCGGTCCACTATGTCATGGGTGGGCTGTGGGTAGATTATCGGCTGATGAGTAACATTCCGGGCCTATTTGTTTTGGGCGAGGCCAATTTCAGCGATCATGGAGCCAATCGCCTTGGGGCAAGCGCGCTCATGCAAGGCCTTGCCGATGGGTATTTCATCGCCCCATACACCATTACCGACTACCTAGCCGGGATGAAGCCTTCTGGGGATACAACGCAAACCAAGGAGTTCGCACAAACCGAATCGGAAGTGGGCCAACGCCTCAGTAAGCTTCAAAATGTCAAGGGAAAGCACTCTTGCCAAGAGTTTCACCGGGAGCTGGGAAAGTTGGTTTGGGAATATTGCGGCATGGCGCGTACCAAAGCCGGGTTAACCAAAGTCCTTGGCTTGATCCCGGAACTTCGAAACCGCTTTTGGAAAGAAGTTTCGGTTCCAGGCTCGGGTCAAGGGATCAATCAGGCCCTTGAAAACGCTAACCGGGTGGCGGATTTCTTGGAGTTTGCCGAGGTCATGTGTACCGATGCGCTTACCCGGGAAGAGTCATGTGGCGCCCATTTTCGAGAGGAATACCAGACCGAAGAGGGTGAAGCCCAACGAAACGATGAAGATTTCAGTTTTGTCAGTGCTTGGGAATATGCCGGGGAAGGAACCGCACCCTTGCTGACCAAGGAACCCCTCCAACCCGAATTCGTAAAACCAAGCGTCCGGAGCTACAAGTAATGAAATTAAACCTCAAAATTTGGCGACAAAAATCCACGACGGACAAAGGGCACTTTGAACAGCACCCGATAGATGGCGTTATCCCTGAAATGTCATTTTTGGAAATGCTGGATGTTCTCAATGACACTCTTTCCGCAGCTGGAAAGGAGAACATTGCTTTTGACCACGATTGCCGTGAGGGAATTTGCGGATCCTGTTCCATGGTGATAAATGGGGTTGCGCATGGCCCCACCCGGGGGACGACCTGCCAAACCTATATGCGAAACTTTAGGGATGGTCAAACCATTGTCATTGAACCCTTTCGCGCAACTGCTTTTCCGGTTCTATGCGATTTGGTGGTGGATCGTTCGGCATTTGACCGGATCCAGCAAGCGGGTGGTTTTGTGTCGGTGAATGTCGGTGGCGCCCCTGAGGGAAATAGCGTTCCGATATCCAAAGTGAATGCGGATTTGGCCATGGATGCAGCCCAGTGCATCGGTTGCGGGGCCTGCGTTGCCGCCTGTAAAAACGCATCCGCGATGCTATTTGTGGCCGCCAAGGTGGGACATTTGCGACTTTTGCCCCAAGGGGAACCGGAAGCCAAGGACCGGGTTAAAAAAATGGTGGCTCAGATGGATTCGGAAGGGTTTGGAAACTGCACCAACCAATACGAATGCGAAGCAGTTTGCCCAAAAGAGATTAGAGCGGACTTTATTTCCCTTTTGAACCGGGAATATCTAGGTGCGTCTGTTTTCCCTAGGCCCATGTAACGGGATACCCAAAGTTTGTGGTTGGGGAGGGATTTTCCCATTGTTCGGATCCTTTTCCGGTCTGTTTTTGAAAAAACCGTGAATTTTTTGTTATCCGCCCTTTACTTAAAGGTCTTGGGCGATTATGAAATGAGGATACGAAAAGAACTGTCTCTTCGTAGGCTTTGGCTTTTCCTTCATTTCAGGATAGAAGTCTCGGATCTTTTGGATTGACTTCCTCGGCAACTCCGGGGCACCACCGCCTGGTTCGTATCTTCTTTTTCTTCCGATGAAGGCAACAGGAATCGACCCGTGACTTTTACGGGCGGAATCCATGTCAGGTTTTCCGTTTTACACCTTTCCTTAATTTGGGTGTTAGGTTTCTGCTTTTACCTCCTTCCGGTTGGGTTCAATGGTTATGGTGTTGCAACAGGGGGTCATTTCCCGGTTCGGCGCAGCAATTGTTCCTCTTCCCCTGCGTGGGATGTTCTTCCCAGGCTCCTCAATGTCACTACTGTTTTGTGTTTGCTCCTAGGGTCATACAGGCGGCTGGGTAGGAGATATTGTGTACTCCGACCCCAATTTGCCTGATGTTTGGTATGGAATGAGTTGTCAATGGCGAAGAATATTTATGTAGGAAATTTGTCGTGGGAATGTTCCTCCGACGACCTGCTCAACCTTTTTGGCCAACACGGCCAAGTTGCACGAGCTCAGGTTACCATGGATCGCGAAACCGGTCGCTCACGCGGTTTCGGTTTTGTGGAAATGGCCAATGATGCCGATGCAGCCGCCGCAATTGAAGGCCTTAATGGCCAACAGTTTAACGGCCGGGCTTTGACGGTCAACGAAGCCCGACCCCGCGAAGAGCGTGGTCCTGGCGGCGGTGGTCGTAGTGGTGGCGGCGGTGGCGGCGGTTACGGCGGTGGCGGCGGCGGCCGAAGTGGCGGCGGTGGCTACGGCGGTGGCGGCGGCGGTCGAAGTGGCGGCGGTGGCGGCTACGGTGGCGGCGGCGGAAGCGGCGGCTACGGCGGTGGCGGCGGCGGCCGTTATTAATTCCTTTTTGCCTTTCGCTTACCAGCGATAGTGCTTTTCAATCGGAAAAGGTACCTGTGATGGGTATCTTTTTCCGGTGGATTTTTCCCCTTTGGGGTGCGATTTGTTACATTTCTAAGGGACTGTTTGGTTTTTTGGTTTTGATTATCACCCTTAACGGTTACTAGGTACTGGACCTAGAAATTCTTGGGTGTTGGTGTTTCTAAAATGGGATGATTTGAAATGGCGAAGAATATCTATGTTGGGAATCTGGCATGGGAGAGTAGCTCCGATGACCTGCTTACAATGTTTGGCCAATACGGCCAAGTGACAAGGGCGCAAGTGACCATGGATCGCGAAACCGGGCGATCCCGTGGTTTCGGTTTTGTGGAAATGGGAAGTGATGCCGAAGCAGCGGCAGCGATTGAAGGCCTAAATGGCCATCAAATCAATGGCCGTGCTTTGACTGTTAACGAAGCCCGACCCCGCGAAGAGCGTGGTCCCGGCGGCGGCGGTCGTAGCGGCGGCGGTTACGGCGGCGGCGGTTACGGCGGCGGCGGTGGCCGAAGCGGTGGCGGCGGTGGTTACAGCGGCGGCGGCCGAAGCGGCGGCGGCGGTGGTTACAGCGGCGGCGGCGGTGGTTACAGCGGCGGCGGCGGCCGAAGCGGTGGTGGTTACGGTGGCGGCGGTGGTGGCCGAAGCGGTGGCGGCGGTGGTTACGGCGGCGGTGGTGACAGCGGAAGCCGTTACTAAATCCTAGCTGGTTGATAAAACCAAATTCCGGGGGTGGGCCTTCATCGGTCCGCCCTTTTTTTTATGGATATTTTCGGTGCGTTCAGACATTTTTATTGATGTGCTTGGCCTTGGTTGTTTGGCCGTGGATGAAATCCTTCTTAGCCCCATTTGGCCCGAACCCGATACCAAAACTAGGCTTTTGGCAAGGGATCGACAGGGGGGCGGATTAACAGGAAACGCCATGGTCGCCGCGGCCCGTTTTGGAGCAAAAGTCGCTTACGGGGGGAGTTTGGGAGTCGATGACGACTCTCGATTTCTAAGGGATTTATATCTGAAGGAGGGAATCAACCTCACCCATTGCCGTTCCCATCCCCAATTTCGTCCCATCCGTTCCACCATTGTCATTGACAAATCTCAAAACACCCGGACCATTTGGTTTGACCTGCCCGGTCATTTGGGGGCAAGTGAAGACTGGCCACCGGCGGAGCTGATTACCCAATCCAAGGTCTTGTTTGTCGATCACTATGGAATGGAGGGGATGATTCGCGCCGCCAAGATTGCCCGAGCCTCCGGGGTGGAGGTGGTGTCCGATTTCGAACGAGACGAACATCCTCGATTTGAGGAAATATTGCCCCTTGTTGATCACCTAATCCTATCAAACAAATTTGCAACCAAACGAACCGGGTTGCAAAACCCACGCGATGCTGTCGAGGCGTTGGCAAAATTTGGGGCAAAAGTGACGATCGTTACCAACGGGGAATTGGGTGCTTGGGTGGTGGGAGAAGGTAGTTGTTTTTCTATTCCGGCCTACCCGGTTACCGTTGTAGACAGCACGGGCTGTGGAGATGCCTTTCATGGGGTTTATGCGGCATGCCTTGCGAAAGGGTTGGGGCTTTTTGATCGCCTAAAATTTGCCACGGCAGCGGCAGCCCTCAAAGCGAAACACCTTGGCGCCCAACGGGGGCTTCCTACCCGCCAAGAGGTCGAAACCTTTTTGGGATTCTGGGACTTTTTTTAAGAATTGCAATCTGGCGTAAAGGATTGGGGACACCCAAAAAGGCCTATGTCTGTCCCGCCATTGGGGAAAACCCTGCCCCTTGGTTCGTTATTTCCGATGGGATTTGGCCAAAAGCTGGGATTCCTTATTTAGTCGTCCCTAAAAAAACCACCATTTGTATTTTGGCCCAAAAGGTGTTAGGCCGCCATGCAGGTTTGGCCTAATCGGTGGGTGAGTTTCACCAACACCGAGTGCAGGTAACGCCAAAAACCTTGAACAATGCTTCGCCAAACCCCCTTGAGGTTGAAAACCAAAGTGCAGGCCAAAGCCCTCAGCAGCTTCCTGAAGTTATAGCCGATGGCACTCATCAGGGCGTTGATTTTATCCCCTTCTATTCCCTTTAGGAAGTTTCTCTTCAACCGATGATCACTTTTTTGATGACCTATTGTCGGCTCAATGGCACTCCTTCGTTTCAGCATCTTCCGAAATGTTCTAGTCGCCATCTTCGGGATTCTTCCCGCAAAATGAACCAAGCCAACTCCCTGATATTTGTGACCACGATAACCCTTGACCACCATGATGTGCTTCGGCTCCACATTCGTAAGCGACACACTCTGCTTAATCGCCCCCACCAATGTGTGACCATCATACGGATTCCCTTGGACCGCCTGCACCCCAACAATCAAACTCCGCCGATTGGTGACAACAATACTCACTTTAGTGCCAATTCGTATTTCCTGTGGGGTTTTCCCTTGGCAATGCACTCCACCGGCGGCTCGTGAAGGCTGTAAATCTTTTAGGATGTCGTTTTGGTTTGTTGCAATAACCGATCAGCCATTGCCAGCAATTCCAGCAAATTCTGCCGTTTTCCAGCATCCGGGATCCCCTCCACCTTCCGAGAAATGTCTCGTGTCATTCGGCCAAGAGTCGTATGCAGCATTTTTTTTGACTTTGCGGGAACGGTTCATCTGCCTTGCTTTGGCATACCGCCCTTGCATTACCAACGAATACTTGGTCACTCGAACATAGCTCTGTCTCAAAACCAAACCGGCATTACGAGACTCCCTCACAAGTTTCCCCAGCATCTTGGAATAAAGCCTAGAATCGGTGGGTAATGCGATCGCCTTGGATTGAACTGTTGTGTCAACATTGACTTCGGTGGGATCTTTCGGCCGGATCAACTTGTTTTAAAGGGAAAGTTCTATCGTCTGTTTCAACAAAATTTCCGATCGGTCAGCACCAAGCCGTGACCTCCATCGGGACAGCGTGGTCGGATCAATGGGAGATTTGTGCTGCATGGTCTGAAAACCACAAAACCATTGCCAATTAACATTCTCAACCCAATGGGCTATTTGATTTTCATCGCTTAGGTTAAACGCTGATTTCAGATAAAAAAGACCAAGTACAACACGGGAATCCGCACCAGGACGACCCATTGTCATCGCAAAAACTTGGCGCAACTTCACGCCGAAGACTTTCCCAATCAAATTGTCCGGCCAGTTTAACAAGTGGGTGATTCATATCGATCAATCCATAAAGGGACCGGTCAAACAAATCAGGGTGCGCATCCGTGCGTTTTGGTGTCATTTTTTGCCAGCTTTCCGCTTGAGAGCAGTTGAATCTTGGCAATTTTTACCACAACAAAACCAAACAATCCTTTGGAAAACCAAGGACTTTACGGGTTTTTCAGGGACGACTATTTACTTAAAAACTCGGGCAAAATTCCCTGTTTGGTTTGGATCATTTCTTCCTTGAACAGGCCGGAAACCTTTCGTTTGGCGATTCTATCCGCCAAGCGTGGTAAGAATTTGGTGATGAACGAAATCTTTTTGGCATCTTTTGTAAGCAACAGGCGGTCACGCCCCAACCGCATGGATTCCAATGTGGCCAAAGCTACTTCCGTGGCTGTCATTCCGCGCATATGATCCATCTGTATCTTTGCTTTGCGCTCCAACATATTTTCACTGAAATGGGTTTGGGTTAACCCAGGACAAACAACGAGAACCGAAACTCCGTCCTTGAACAGTTCCGCCCGAAGGGCATCGGAAAATCCTTCCACGGCAAATTTACTCGCTGAATAGGCCGCCCGAGCTGGAATCCCCCTTAATCCAGCAATGGAAGAAATATTCACAATGGCCGGGGTCGTTCCTTTTTTGATCATAGGCAGAAACGCTCGAGTTGTTTCCATTAGGCCAAAAACATTGACCTCAAAGATCCTTCGAAGAATGGTCCTCTCTTCTTCGGCAAAATGCCCGGTCGCCCCAACACCCGCGTTATTGACAAGAATGTCCAAACCGTTCCATTGCGTTTGAACCGTTTCCAGCATTAATTTGCGGCTAGGTAAATCCGCTACATCCGCGGAGAGAGTAATGAGTTTACCCGGAGCGTTTGCCTCAATTTCCAGTTGCTTCAATAAGTCAGGTTTGCGGGCGACCGCCATCACCTTCATGCCAACTTTAAGTCCCTCAATCACCAACGCCCGCCCAATTCCCTGAGATGCCCCGGTGACCAGCATTCTCAATCCGGATAATATTCGCCTTTGTCCCATGATCTTTACTCCCCTGTAGCTCAATTATGATCCCAAAAAATAGCCAATAGGGTGAACCCCTATGCGGAAAGGGGAGCGATCCTTGGGAAAAATTCGGTTTATGAGGATTAAGGTCAGTGCATTTGCAATCAGGTGGCATTTACACAACGGAATGGGGCAAGGACTCCAAACGGAACCAAGTCCATACCTAGCAGGTTGTTGCCCTTGGTTCCCTGATTTCTAAAATAGAAAAGGCCGGGCAAAAGCCCCATGGAACCGAAAGCCACAAGGAGGCTTATTCCAATGAAAAATTACAATTTTTTAGGATTGGGTTGGGTATTATTAGTGGTGTCATTTTGTTTGGGCCAAGATGTTGACCTTACCAAAAAAGAACCGACTAAAAATGGCTTGGCCGAACCATTGAGCCCTGAATTAACCCAAAAAATCGCGGGATTCTCCAACTATGTAAGCGTTTTGCGAGACGATAAAGTGCGGGCGGAATTGAAACTCGGTGAAAGCCAACGCAAAAATCTGGACAAGGAACTGAACAATCTGGATCTCCCTTTTTGGCAGGCAAGGGACACTCAAATGGCGGAGGTAATCAAAAAGAAAGGAGATTGCTTTGATCATTTGGATAACGCTTTGGCAAAAGTCCTAACGGTAACCCAAAAACGGCGTTCGGATGGGCTCTTTTTGCAGGTACACGGTTGGCCCTCGTTGGTGATTCCCAAAATAGGAGATCGTTTTGGCGTTAAACCCGAATTGCGGGGAAAGATTCATTCTCTCATCGAAGCGGAACGATCCGCCACAGGGAAAAAAGAGGTGCCCTTATCCCATGATTGTCAAACGCGAATCAAAAACCTCCTTTCCTTGAATCAATTGCGTATGATCGAAAAGGCCTCGGGAGCCTCGTTTGACTTTAGTACAATTGTTTTCCGTGCGTGTTTGGTTCCTGAATTCGGGCAAAAAGAAGAATGGGTCAATAGCAAGCCATTGGGGCTCAAGGAACAGAAAGGCAAGGTGGTCGTCGTCCATTTTTGGACCTTTGGCTGAATAAACTGCATTCGCAATTTGCCTCATTTCAAGTCTTGGAATGAATCTTTTGGATCTAACGGTTTGGTGGTTATCGGGATACACAACCCCGAAACGGCCCAAGAAAAGGACTTGGTCACTGTGCGGAAAAAAGTCAAGGAACTGGGGGTTACCTATCCGGTGGTAATTGATGCCAAGGCCGAGTGCTGGAACTCGTTCGGCACAGCTTGGTGGCCAAGCCTTTTCCTTGTGGACAAAAAGGGATTCGTCCGGCAATGGTGGTATGGGGAATTGAATGGGAAGGAAGACAAAGGCGAAGAACGCTTTCGAAAGAAAATTGAGGAACTACTGGCGGAATGAAAACTCCAATGGAATGACCGGGCGGTTAAACTCTTTTGAAAACGATCAATCGGTTCCAGGTTGATAAAGAATACGGCCACAAGATTTGCAGGTGACATACCGATTGTCATCGATTTCGTTTTCCATTTGGGTGGTAATAGTAACCTGACAGGCATTGCAAGTTTTGTCCTCCACGGAGGCAAGGCAATCTTGAAAAGTCGCTTTTTTTGTTCGGAAATACCCCTGAGTATATTCTGATGGAATAAGGGGCTCGAGTTGCGCCAAGCGATTTTTGTGCTCAACCAGCAGGCTATCAAGGTCGCTTTTTTTCGTTCCGGCCTCTTTTTCAAAAGCTAACAGGTCTGTCTTTGCTTTTAGGATAATTTTTTCCAGTTCAGGAATCTTTGGGGCGGTTTCGTCAATAACGGTCATTAACTCAAGGACTTTATCTTCTGTATCCCCAATCTTTTTTTTGGTCGTTGCCACTTCATGCGAAAGGGCGGTGAAGACTTTTGGATCCGAGGATTCGTCCTGTTGGCGGAGATATTTCTCCATTAATGTATTTAATTGTTTGAGGCTAACCTCGGTCTTGTGTTGTTCCACCTTGTTTTTTTTGAGGAGGTCGGCTGTGTCCGTTTTGGTTTTCTCCGCCGCCAAGACACGATTCTGCTGGGCTTTGAGTTGGCGGGGCAGGCGCTCCAAACCTTCGACGCAAAAGTAGATCGCGTTCAGTTCGCGATGAATGCGGCGAAAAATGACCCCTGGGGCAACCTGGTCACTCATAGAAAAACCATCCTTGGGGCAAATGAAATGCTTGTCGTCTTTGGTTATTATCGAACAAAAAGGCCGTGCCGGGTAGGTCCCGACACGGCGTAAAGGGTTGAAATTTCGGGTTAACTAGCGGCTGACCTCACCCAAGAAGCCTTCTAGCAGGCGACTGCGGACGGGGTGTTGAAGCTTGCGGACCGCTTTGGCTTCGATTTGCCGAACCCGTTCCCTAGTCACTTTGAAAATGCGACCAACCTCTTCAAGGGTGTAGCAATACCCGTTTCCAAGGCCATAGCGAAGGCGGATGATTTCACGCTCCCGATAGGTCAGCGTTTTCAAGATCCCTTCGATCTTGTCTTTGAGCATTTCGTTGGTGGCGGCGGACACGGGGGATTCCACCGTGCCGTCTTGAATAAAGTCGCTGAAGTAACTGTCCTCCGACTCACCCACGGGCCGGTCAAGGCTAATCGGCTGGCGACTGATTTTCATCACCCGTCTAGTTTCGTCCATGGAGAGATTGGCGGCGGTGGCAATCTCCTCAATTGTTGGTTCCCGACCGATCTGTTGTTGCAGCGTTTTGGTGACATTTCGCAACTTGGAAATGGTTTCAATCATGTGGATCGGGATTCGAATCGTGCGGGCCTGATCGGCAATGGCCCGGGTGATGGCCTGTCTAATCCACCAAGTGGCGTAGGTGCTAAACTTGTAGCCTCTGCGGTATTCATATTTGTCCACAGCCCGCATTAGGCCGGTGTTGCCTTCCTGAATCAAATCAAGGAAAGAAAGACCGCGGTTTCTATATTTTTTGGCAATGGAGACCACCAAGCGAAGGTTGCCGCCGGAGAGGTCGCGCTTGGCTACTTCGTATTCGTTGAAGCGCCGATAGACCACCTTAACCCGCTTTTGGAGAAGGTCCGGTTCCTCAAGGGTGTTCAACATCAGGTCGTTGAGTTCCTTAGTGGTGTTGGCAAGTTCCTCTTCGTGTTCCGCATTCTTTCGCGGATGACGGCGAAGTGTGGTAATTTGCACCTCCAACTCCAACATCCTCTCAAGGGTGCCCTTCAATCGGTGCATTAGGGGCTGAATGCGTTGGGTGCGAATGGAAAGTTCTTCCACCAAGGTGACCGCTTTTCGGCGTCGTTGGCGAAGGTCGAAGCGGCGTTGATTTCTTTCTTCCTCGGAGATTTCCGGGTCACGAATGGCGGCAAAATCCGCCCGGTTTTCTTCGAGGAGGTTTGCCAAAGTGCTCAGGTTATTGGGCATCCTCAAGAGGATTTTGTCCTTCTCAAGGTTTTCCGTTAGGCTAACTTTGATCGTCCTGTCGAAGGGAAGTTCCCCTATGTGGACCTTTTTAAGAAGGTCAACCACCTGGCATAAAACGCCATCACATTCCAATAGTTTTCGGCGAAAACGGGCGCGGGAAAACTCAATTCGTTTGGCAAGGCTGATTTCCTGTTCACGCTTTAAGAGGGGGATCTCGCCCATTTGCGTGAGGTACATCCGAACCGGATCGTCGGTACGGCGACCATCGCCATCATCCATAAACCCGGATTCGATTTCGCTACGAAGTTCGGCGTCGATCAACTCTCCGGTGCCCTGAGCGGTCTCTTCTACTTCGCCTTCGTCGATCAGTTCAATTCCTTGATCTTCTAGGACCAAAAGGAGTTGATCAATCTTTTCGGGATTTACCTCTTCCTCGGGGAGGAGATCGTTGACTTGGCTGTAGGTCAGGAACCCTTTTTCCTTGCCAATATCGACAAGGGTTTTGAACGCATCCTGGGTCTTTTCCATCTCAAAACTCCCCTATAAATCGAATCTTCAACAACCAAGAACTTAAACAGGTTCGCCACCCGACGCAGGTGACGCGGTTGATTTGGAAACCTTGAGGCGGCGAAGGATTTCCAACGCTTCATCATGGTCATTGGTTGACAAAAGCTGTTGTTTAAGCTTTTGCTGCATGGGGCGGGCTCGCCTTTCGGCAAACCGCTCTAAAATACCGCGAAGCCAAGCCTCGCGCTGGTCGGGGGCCGTCCCCTCGCCCATTTCCTGAAGGGTAAGGACAAGCCCTACCAATGCCAACTCGTCCAAGGCTTGGCGTACCAAATCCGCCATCGCGGGCCGACCGGAGCGATGGATTTCCAAGCACGCTTCAAAAATTTTTCTCAGGTCGGGTTGGGCGATTTCCTGGGGCTCTATCAAACCATCAACCTTCGCCACCAACTCCGGGCCTACCAAAAGAAGCTGAAGCAACTCTCTCTCTTCCGGGCGGCCCAGTGTTCTGGCACGCCCCAGGGGACTGGTTGCCATTAACGATCCGCCAGCAGGATCATCTCCTTGTCCTTCGGGGCCACCTGAACCCCCGCCAAACTTTTCGCCTTGGCGGCGTCCCTCCAAGGCCCCTTGAGTTTGCCTTAACAAATGGAGCCGGTTTTTCAGGGTCGTTTCGCTAAGCCCTAGCCGCCTTTGCATCCGATTTAAGATCAAATCCAACTTAAGCGCCCCGGAATCGCCCTCCAAAGCGGGCACCTTCGCCAAGACTCCCAAAACCCGATCTACCGCCTGCTGTTTTTGCTGAACGGTCATCTGTTCCGCATTGTCAAACTCGACCTTCAACGCATGATCAATCGCGTCTTCCGCGCCTGCCAAGATTTTTTCCAAGGAGGCTGGGCCCTTGGAAACAAGGAGGTCACATGGGTCCAATCCCTCGGGCAATGTTGCCACCCGTAGGTCAATGTCGCTGGCAGCAAAGATTTCCAAAGCTCGTTGCACGCCTCCTTTGCCCCCCGCATCAGCGTCATAAAGGAGGGTAACCCTTGGAACAAAGCGTTTGAGTGTTCTTACATGTCGAGAGTTAAGAGCTGTTCCCATGGTGGCAACCGCTTGCCTGATCCCAAACTGGTGAGCCATCATCACATCGGTGTACCCTTCCATGACCACCAACTGACCAGACTTGGAGGCATCATTTTTCGCTAAATCCAAGCCGAAAAGCTCCTCGGACTTAAAAAATATGGCCGAATCGGGTGAGTTGTAATATTTGGGACCTTTTTCTTCCCCCAAGGTACCGGGAAGGACCCGCCCACCAAACCCAACCGTTTGGCTACGAACATTGCGAATGGGAAACATGACCCTGTCCCGAAAACGATCGTACCAGTTTCCATCACGGGAGGAGTGACCCAAAATCCCCAAGCGATCCAAAATATCGAGGGAAATCCCTGCTCGGCGAGCCCGATCATAAAGCCAAGTGCCGGTTGCCGGGGCGTACCCCACACCGAAAAGCCGAATGGTCTCGTCTTCCAGGCCTCGTTTTTCAAGATAAAACCATGCTTGTTCGCCCAGATTTGAATCCTCTAAGGCTCCCCGGTATTGTTCGTGGGCCCACTGAGAGGCTTTGAGGAGCTGGCTCCGCTCGTTGGCTTTGGCTTCCGCTCCGGGGTCCTCCTGTAATGTAATACCCGCCCGCCTAGCCAAGATTTCCAAGGCTTCGCGGAAACTGATCTTGTCCATCTCCATCACAAAGGAGATAACATCGCCAACCTTTCCACAGGACCAACAGCGATAACGCTGCCGCCTAGGATCCACATCAAACGAAGGGTGCTTGTCTTCGTGGAAAGGACAAAGACCTTTGAAAGTAGGACCTGCTGGACGCAAGGAAAGGTAGCCCCCCACAACATCGGCGATGTCGTTGGCTTGTTTCACCTGGGCTATCCGGTCGTCGTTCAAGCCTAATTGCCTCAAAGGAAAGGGAAAGGGACAAGAAATAACAGGGGCCGTTTTCGAAAGAAAACGAAACATGTTCAGCAGCACCGCCACTGTAAGGCCAACAGATATATAGGGTGATATGAGAGCCGGGCGAGGTGATATGATTTGTTATCGCCGGGATTTTGTACCCCGTAGACTCGAAGGATCATGAGCCACTCCTTGGCGGATCAGGCACCGAGTTCTGAACCCATCCGTGGGACCAGTTATACTCATGCCTAGTCTGGAGGTGGAAAGGTTTCCCTTCCCCTCACCCAGTTAAATCTACCTTTTGTAAATATTTCGTCAAGTCTTCTTGGCCGTTTGCCGAGAGAAAAAACCGGCCGACCTCCCTGAAAAAGAGATTTTGGCAAAGATAACGATTTTGCGGACTGGGTTGGTTTTTCGTCTTAAGGGGGTCTGGTTCAAGACTGCCCCCCAGCAAACCGATGTAATAGATGTCTGAAGATGGCGGAGGCCGGACCATGATTTATTCCCTGCGATTCCCTTTTCATCAAACCTTAGGTGCCCTTCGAAGGGCGGCTTTTGCCGGAGCGGCTGTTACCCTTGGCGCGGCAGGGTCGATGGTTTTCGCGGCACCTCCCACAACCACCCAAATACTTCAGTTTCGACCAAGGCAAACAGAGGTTCAGGTTACTACACCTAAACCCGAAGAGGAATTGTCCTGTCGGGTGGAATTGGTAAAAGGAACAGGCAAGGCGAGTGGTTGGGTTTTGCGAGATTCCTCGGGAATTATGCTGCGCCGCTTCTTTGACACCAACGGCGACAACAAGACGGATACTTGGTCTTTTTTCCGAGACGGGGTAGAGGTATACCGGGAAATCGACACCAATAATAATGGCAAACCCGATCAATATCGGTGGCTCAATTCGGGGGGTCTAAAGTGGGGCGTTGATGCCGATGAGGACCTTAAAATTGACTCTTGGCTGGCGATAAGTCCCGAAGAAGTTAGCCATGAACTTTTGCGTGCCATCATTACCAAAGATGCCGCCCGGTTCAACGTGCTTTTGCTAAATG
Organism: Gemmataceae bacterium; assembly: GCA_009691815.1. Classification (GTDB taxonomy): domain Bacteria; phylum Planctomycetota; class Planctomycetia; order Gemmatales; family Gemmataceae; genus SYLG01. The sequence goes on from SIAL01000006.1 coordinate 26,558, forward strand.
AAAGCGATCTCAAAACTATGGAATTGCCCGAAGTCCAAGCCCGGACCATTCGTGAGAAAGTAAACCAAGCCGGATCTAAGTTTCAATCCACCCTCGCAAAAGCGACCGCTGTCACCGAAAAATCTACATGGCTTCATTTGGAACTTGGAACTCCTCAATGTATACCTGCGGACCAGCTGGGTTCCCGCTCGGATTTGGTCCGCCACCCCAGAGGTTCCATGCTCCTTGAGATCGGGGGCAAAACCGAATGGATTCAAACCGGCGAACTTCTTCAAATCGGTGCAGCTTGGAAAATGGTGGAAGGGCCGGCTGTCGGGCTTGCAACTGAAGATGACAATCCCATGCGTCCCGGGGGCAATCGGATCGATCTGGAAAAAGATCCCGCCTTGAAAAAACTTTTGGATGAGCTTGCCGCCCTGGACCAAGCCAGTCCCGGAGGTCAAGCAACCCCAGAAGAGCTTGCCAAACACCACATTTCCCGCGCGGATATCCTTGAGAAAATCGGATCGGCGGTAAAGGCATCGGATCGAGAACCTTGGTACAAACAGCTGGCAGACAGTTTGGCATCCGCCGCCCAATCCCTTCTCACGGCTGACTCTGCCGCCTTAAAAAGGCTAAGAAATTTAGAGTCTCAACTTGTCCAATTTATGCCCGGGAGCAACCTGACGGCCTATGTGGCTTTTCGCCTTTTCCAAACCGAATATGCTCAAAAGATCAACAAGCCCGGGGAGGATTTCACCAAACTACAACAGGATTGGGTCAATCAACTCACCCGCTTTGTGCAAACCTATCCCAAATCGGATGATGCCCCGGAGGCGTTGATGCAATTGGGACTGGTGTGTGAGTTTTTGGGTAAAGATCCGGATGCAAAAAGTTGGTATGGCCAAGTGGTGAAATGGTATGGCGAAAAAATGCTTTCCGGATCTCCACTTTCGGTAAAGGCCACCGGTGCGCTTAGGCGACTGGATTCCGAGGGACAAACTTTGGTCCTTCAAGGACCTTTCCTTGCCAATCCCTCGCAAACCTTTGACATCGAAACCCTCAAGGGAAAAGTGGTCCTTGTCTATTTTGGGGCAACATGGAACCAACGCAATATTGGGGACCTTGCCAAACTCAAACTTTTAACGGAAACGCACGCGGGCATGGGCCTCGAATTGGTTACCATTAGCATGGACGCCAATCCCGCAACTCCCCTTGAGTTCCTTAAGAAAGGGCAGATCCCCGGTATCCATCTATTTTCGCCTATGAACGCCAATGGCCAAGAAGGCAAACTTGCCACAGACCTTGGCATTGTTGTGGTTCCTCATCTTTTCCTGGTGGGCAAAGATGGCAAAGTCATCAATCGAAACGCTCAAGTTAATAACATCGAAGACGAATTGAAACGGGTTTTGAAATAAGGGAATGGGTTGGTGAAATT
>SIAL01000007.1 GCA_009691815.1 Gemmataceae bacterium
TCTCCCCCCATTTTTGCTAGGTGAACCCGGTCAAGGTTTTCGACAAACCTCAAGCGTTTCTTTTGCAGTGAATCTGGTTCACGGGGATTGATGTTGTTGAGCGGTTCCTTTTGGGTGGGATCGATAAGGGATGCCTGATGAATTGCCGGAAGGTATCCGTTGCCATAAATGTTCACTCCCCCAAGAGGGATCCCTCCGCTGGAAAGCACCACAAATCCGGGCAGATTCTTGGATTGGGTTCCTAATCCGTAGGTCATCCATGCCCCCGCGCTGGGGGATCCGGAAAACGAAAAACCGGTGTGCAGAAAGTAATTCCCCTGCGCGTGTTCATTGGCAATACTGGTCATGGACCGAATCACGGCCAGGTCGTCAGCACAGGAACCGATGTGGGGGAAAAGTTCGCTAACCGGCAGGCCACATTTCCCATGGCGATGAAATTTCCACGGGCTTTGCATAATGTTTCCATTGTTGTTGAACATCGTTTGTTCGACTTTGACAGGCATGGGTTTGCCATGGTCGATTTGCAATCTGGGCTTGGGATCGAAAGAGTCCACATGGGAAACCCCTCCCGACATAAAACAAAAGATAACACTCTTGGCCTTTCGGGCAACATGAGGAGGGGAGGGGCCAAAGGTGTCCCTCCCCCCGTTGGATTCACCCGCCGACAATTGTCCCTCCCCCTTCAACAGGCTAGAAAGGGCCACCAATCCAAAACCGGTTGAACATTGGGAAAGCATTTTACGGCGAGAGAAATGGTGGGAATTAGTGGACATAAATGAACTCCTTTAGGCAAAAAAGGGAGTGAACAAAATCCTGCCAGACTTTTTCATGGTTGGGTAAATCCAGAGGAGAAACCTTGTATTCCACGGCAAGTTCCGCCAAATAGTTCAACGATTGTTGGATCTCAAATTCAGAAGGCTCACGCGTCAACGCCCGCATAAAAGCCTTTCGAATTCTCTGGGTGGAAGTCATTGGGTCGGCCATCAAAACCTTTGCCCATTTTGAAGCCTGATCAATGACAAACGGATCATTGAGGAGCGTAAGCGATTGGGCAGGGACATTGGTGGTATCCCGATCACCCCGAGTAGTGGCGGGTTTGGGGGCATCAAAGGCTTCAAGGAAGGGGTTATGGGAATTTCGTTTAATGCGTTGGTAAACACTTCTGCGCCCATCCCCATCCAAAGGACCCTTGGCGCCACCCCCCCCGGTTTTTCCCACGAAGTAAACCTCCACACCGGGGCCGTACATTTTGTAAGAAGCCTGTCCGGAAATCGCCAATATGCCATCCCGGATGGCTTCGGCCTCAAGGCGCCTGATGTTCATGTGAGAGAGATAATTGTTTGCGGGGTCCTTTTGTTTCGCCTCGGGGGAAGCTATTGCTTTTTGACAATAGGCCTTCGAGGTTACCAAAAGTTTGATCATCTTTTTGATCGACCATTCTTCATTTACAAACCGAAACGCCAGGTAGTCGAGCAGTTCCGGATGGGTGGGTTTGGTTCCCAACAGGCCAAAGTTGTCCACGGTTTCGACAATACCTTTGCCAAAAAGGTGATGCCAAAGCCGATTGACCATGACCCTTTGGGTTAAGGGATTTTCCGCCGAGGCCAATTGCATGGCCAATTCCAATCTCCCGCTTTGGGTGGTCCGGAAAGGGTGGCCCCCAAAAAGAGATGGGGCGCTTCGTTCCACAGGTTGGCCGGGTTTTTGGTGTTGCCCACGGACAAATAGGGGTTGATTAAACGCCTCGGTTTCATGGACTCCGGGAGCTCGTCTTGGCACGGATATTTGTTCCTCCAACAGTCGATAATCCGCTACCAAAGGTCGCAATTGTGGCAGTTTGGAAAGGGAATTAGAAAGAAGTCCCTTTTTTACAAAATCATTTAGGAAAGCCGCCTGTCCTCCATCGATAGTTCCCATTTTCCAAGCCACCACGGCACATTCCAACTTCGTCGCATAGTGGTGAGCTAGCTCCTCCGTCGATTTTGGAACGAATCCCTCAAAAAAATAATTCAAAGCGGGGTAATGCTCTTTGGGTAAGCCTGGTTCATTATGAAAAACGACCTTTTCGGCACCAAAATAAGCCTGATTGACATTGGTGGGTCGTTTGGCGGACCCGGGCACCCCGGTCGGGTAGTCTCCTCCGGTCACGATTTCTACATAAGCATGGGAACCCCTGCGATAGGTGGTGTCCAGCCTTAACCAGCCCATTTCATCTGCATCCAATCGGGTTGCCGGATAGATTCCACCATTGCCAATCGGGTAGTTTTCTATCACAACTCTTGCCACACTATTTTCGCCCATGGCCCGAATGCTAATGTTGTTGGTTTCAATTTTGAACCGGGGAGAAGTTAAAATTCCGGTATGTTTTTTGGAAAGGGAATGGGTGTGAAATCCTTTCGCATAAATTTCTTTGAGGAGAATATCTCCGGCGGTTTCCACCGAAAAATTTCCATCGGGAATGGGCAAGATTGGTAAACCTGTCCCTGATTTGAACCATTGTGAGGCATTTGCTCCGACAATATCCCATTGGAAAATCGAATGCTTTTTATTGAACGCAGTGGCCTCGTTATCCTCCTTGGTTTTTTCTTGTTCCATTTTGCGAGAGACTTTGGCAATTTCCGGGGCATCGACCGAGTGCAAAACAGTCCAAGGGTGCAAAGAACTGTGGCGGTCGGTTTTCGCACCTTTCAAAGCTTCAAACCAGAGATCGGTTCCAGAGGATTCAGATTTTGTTTTTTTGAGATTTGTATCGACTTCTAAAAGTTCGGCCTTTCCTTTTAGATGCTCAATTCGCTCGGCCGGCGTAAAAATGCGCGCCAATTCCTCGGGTTTGATTTCCTCAAAGCCCGCTTGGTAAGATGCCTTGATTTCGACATCCGAAAGGGCTTTTGCATAGGCTCTGGCTTCTTCAATTTCTCCGGCAAGGGGCGGGTTTGCCCCAATAAGGCGATGGCCGAACACAAATCGAGATAGCCCCTTGGTATATTCTTGCAAAGGGGCCTTTTTGTAGGTCACCCCATAACGCTCGCCGTTGCGATAAATCGTTATTTGTCCATCTTTTTTGTAAACGATTGCCATATGGACCAATTCGCCCGGGCCTGCGGTTTCATCCGTCCCCGCCGGGCTTTGAGAACGACGAAAAAAATCACTTCCTGCCAACCATCGCTTTGGTTCCATTTCCCCAAAGACAATGGAATCAAACCTGCCCCCTTCGGTTGATTCTATCCCAATGACTCCTCCGCCCCTTTGGTTCAAATGGGAAAGGGCGACCCAAGCTTCCAGCGTCCTTTCGCCCATATCGCGGTCGAGAACGGCCGTTTGCAGGTTGGCCCCTATGCCATCCAAAATCAGGCGACCATTGCGGATAATGGCTCCTCCTTGAAGTTGGCCATGACATTCCCCCACCGAATCTAACGCGTCACCCTCGAAGGTCCACTTGGCGTGGGGGGAATGCAAACCTTGCGAAAGTTGTTTGCCCCGGTTTTGGAGGAGCGTTTTCCTAGCGGAGTTTTCAAGGGTGGCAATTTTTTGCCTTAACTGTTTCCGTTGGCCTTCCAAGCTTTCCACTACTTTTTCTTTTTCAACCGCCTTTTGGAGGATGGTGCCCATATTCCTGGCTTCATAAAGCCAAGCATCAGCTAGTTTGCCACGGATCATCGTTTTCATTGCGGTCAATTCGTTACGATTTTTGGCAAGCACCTCGGGTGCATCCACAACCACCTGTCCGGGGCGGCAGCTGGCAAAGACACCATAAAGTGCATAAAAGTCTTTTTGACTAATCGGGTCAAATTTATGATCATGGCAACGGGCACAAGAAACCGTTAAACCCAAAAAGGTTTTGGAAAGGACATCGATCTGGTTGTCGATCACTTTGACCTGGTCTTCGAGGGCATCCACCGGAATATAACCGAGTTCCGACATGCGCAAATGGGCCGTGCCAAGGATCGACTCGTTGAGGTTTTCCTCTTTGTTAAGGCGAGGGTTTGGTAACAAGTCTCCCGCTAAATGTTCCTTTAGGAATAGGTCGTAAGGGACATCGCTGTTCAAAGCGCGGATCAGATAGTCCCGGTACCGCCAAACCATAGGTAAGTTCGGATCGCCCTGGCTGCCGTGAGATTCCGAATACCGGACCAGATCCATCCAATGCCTTGCCCAATGTTCCCCAAAACGGGGAGAGGCAAGGAGCCGATCCACCACGGTTTCGTAGGCTTTAGGCGAAGTGTCCGCCAGAAAGTGCTGTAGTTCAGCTGGTTCGGGAGGCAAACCGGTCAAATCCAAAGTAAGTCGCCTTAGGAGGGCCTTTTTGTCTGTTTGGGCTGCCGGATTCAACCCTTGTTGTTCCAGTTTTGCCAAGATAAATCGATCTACCGGGTGATCGGACCATGCCCTGCCTTGGGTCCTAGGCAGCGGGGGATTCTTTACGGGCTGAAAGCTCCAGTTTGTTTTCCTTTTGGCAAAAATAGCCTCCCAAGAGGTGGCTTTGATCAGTTCTTCTTGGCTGGGTGGTTTGTCACGGGGGTCGGGAGCGCCCATGAGGATCCACTTTTCAAAATCCCCAATAGATTTTTCGTCTAATTTGGCTTGGCCTTGGGGCATTTTCACCCCCTCTATTTGATGCTTTAATATTGCGATTAGGCGGCTATTTTTGGGTTTTCCGGGCACAATAACGGCCCCACTATCGCCCCCTTTCAATAATCCGGCCCGATGATCTAGTGCCAAGCCGCCCTCGGTGGATTGAGTCGAATTGTGGCAAGAATAGCAATGGTCCACCAGGACAGGGCGAATTTTGGATTCAAAAAAATCTGATGTTAAGGGGGCAGGGGAATCCGCGGATTGCGCCCCCGAGAACAAGAATTGGACCAAAAAGAAAGGGATAAAAATCCAACAAACTCTCATGATTCCCTGCCCATGGTATGAGGGGTACTGGTGGGAAAATTGACCAAGGGGAGGTCAACCTGGAAGGAGGAGTCTACTACCGTGGCCCTGTTTCAACCCAAGGCGGAAACGGGGCCTTCACACATTTTTAGTTGTAAAAGCTGTTTTTGCTTTGGATATTCGAGCAACTTTTTGGCATTCTACCGGATTCAGCTTGATAAAGTGCCCCAAACTGGCGCTTTGGAGCTTCCTTTCCACCTGCCTAATCCCAACCTCACCGGATCAAATTCATTACGAATGGACTGAAGACTCATTGACTGGTTGAGCCGGAACCGATTAAATGATAGAAGCCTTCCTTTTTCTGGACCTCCCTTCACCCACGCAAGAGGTTTTCCATGCTTGTAATCCCAGGACAATCTGGCAGTGACAATTGTGATGGCGTTTCCCGCCGCGAACTCCTTCGCGTTGGTGGGTCCTCGGTGTTTGGCTTTAGCTTGGCCAACTTGTTGAGCCTTAAGGCGAACACCGTCTCCGAAGGCAATTATGGCGGACCCGGTTTTGGGAAGGCTCAAAGCGTTATTTTGGTTTACCTCCAAGGGGGCCCCAGTCACTTGGACCTTTGGGATCCCAAAGATAATGTCCCCTCCAATGTCAAAAGCATATTCAAACCCATCGCCACCAAGATCCCGGGCGTTAACTTTACCGAGCTTTTGCCCAAATTGGCTCAGGTGAATGACCGGTTCACCATGCTTCGGTCGATGAGCTATACCCCGGTTGGCCTTTTCAACCACACCGCCGCCATCTATCAGATGTTGACGGGCTACACGGCCGACAAGGTTAGTCCCTCCGGTCAATTGGAACCCCCGTCCCCCAAGGACTTCCCCAATGTGGGTTCCCAAATCGCCCGGCTCAAACCTCCAACCAAAGCAATGCTTCCCTTTGTGATGCTTCCCCGCCCCCTTCAGGAAAGTGGTGTGGTAGGTAAGGGTGGGCATGCGGGCTTTTTGGGCCGAGCCCACGATCCCTACCTCCTTTATCCCGCCGGCGATGACATGGACATGTCCAAGATGGACCGCGTCCAGGTCGAAGACCTTCAACTTCGCCAAGAGATCAACCCCGCCCGTCTTGAGCGCCGCGCTAAACTGCGGGAAGTGATCAACGAAGGATTGCCCGCCTTGGATGAGGCGACGGCCAAGATGAGCCTTGATGAGTATTATGGCAAGGCTTTGAGCTTGGTCATTAGTGGCAACGCCCGCAAGGCTTTTGACCTCAATTTGGAATCGGTCCAAACCCGTGACAAGTATGGGCGCAATACCTTTGGCCAAAGTCTCCTTTTGGCTCGTCGGCTTGTGGAAGCGGGAACCCGATTTGTCGAAGTCAACTGGCCAAAAGTTGCCAACTCGGACAACCATTCATGGGATGTCCACTCCGGCCTGTCCACCCGAATGAAAACCCAGTCGGCGCCTATGCTCGACACAGGACTTGCGGCCCTCATCGAAGACCTTGACCAACGGGGCCTACTCAAGGACACCATGGTTGTGGCCATTGGAGAATTCGGCAGAAGCCCTCAGCGCGGCGTAAGCACCTCAGGCAACGATAATTCTGATGATGGACGCGACCACTGGCCCTATTGTTACACCGGCATTGTCGCCGGTGCGGGGGTCAAACGCGGTTTGGTATACGGCAAATCTGACAAAACGGCCTCGGCCCCGATGGACAACCCTGTTCATCCCCGTGACCTGTTGGCCACCATTTATCACAGCGTAGGCATCAATCCTGGTACGCTGGTTTACAATCACTTGAACCAACCCCGGGAATTGGTTCAGGCGGAAGCTGTTAGCGCGATCCTTTCCTAAATGATTGCCCTTAGCTTTCTCTTTTCAGCCGGGAGCGACCATCATGGCCGTTGACCGGCTGAAACTTTTGGCGGACCTTTATGGATTCCCCTTTCCAGAGGATTTAGCCTTATCTTTTGAGGTGCTAAAAAAGGTTAAACCTTTGGAGCCTCTTAAGTGTCTTTCCGCCACTCTGGATGTACACCTTGTCGGACCTTTTGAGGTGCTTGCAGGGCGCTTTGACAAAATCCTTCCCCTTAACGAAATGCTGCTTCATTGGCGGTTTCGAACCGATCCCCCGGAACTTTTTACCGTAGCGGTCCGGGGAGAGGACGAAATGCATTGGGGCTATTGGCTCAAAGACCCCAAAGCCCATGACAGGTCAAAGACCAGCCACGAAGCAAGTCCCATTGCTTGTGGGTCGCCCCATGTACGGATCTATCCCCAGCCTGTGGATCGCACCTTTCTAGGGGTGGTACGGTTGCTATTGGAGGTGGATCACGCTAGGGTTCAGGAATTGGACTCTTTGGGCTTAATGATGGAGGGGGAACGAGAACAATTTACGAAGCTATCCCGCCTTCGTGATACAATTGGTCGTTATTCAGGCAGCCACCCCGCATGGATTTCCAAGGCCACCGGGGAGGAGTGGCTTTTGGGTTTTACCACCCTGCCTCGACCCCTTAGGAAGAAGGTTGCCGATCCCCCCACCCTGTTCACCGTGGCACTTTCACGCATTGACCAACATTTGTTAAGTAACGAGCCGAATGAAGCTCTGCAATTGGTTCAGTTTCTTTGGCCCAAAATGAACCCCAAACGGGAAGGGGAAATTTGGCCAAGGCTTCGGGAGATCTATCAGATGACAAACCGCTCTATTTTAGGTAAGATTTGCCAAATGACTGAGCAATATTCCCAAAGAACCTGGGTGGATATTGCGGAGATGGAATAGACCCATTCCACAGTGCTTAAGGATGCTATGTTGAATCATTGGAACCATCCCCTGATTGCGACCATGAACCGCCGGGAAGTTCTCCGGGCGGGTGCGTTACCCTTATTTGGTTTGGGGATGGATCGCCTTTTGGGGCAAGGTCCCACCGCCCCTCGAACCGGCAAAGCCAAATCCTGTATTGTGCTTTTCATGTGGGGCGGTCCCGCGCAACAAGATACTTGGGACCCTAAACCTGATTCCCCGGCCCAATATCGGGGCGAATTCAAAACCATTTCTACCGCTCTGCCCGGTATTCGAGTTGGCGAACATTTACCCATGATGGCCAAGAGGCTCGATCAGGTTGCCCTCATTCGGTCCATGACCCATAACGATGTGAACCACCTAACTGCGACCCATTACCTTCTTGCCGGCCGGGCCATGGCTAGGCAGGACCAGCCCTTAGAGGACGATTTTCCTTCTTATGGATCGGTTTTGGCGCAAAAAGGTTTTGGCAAAGGCCCCCTCCCCCCTTCGATTAATTTGATGCCCGTTTCCGCCGATAACGCTCCACGGTTTGTCGAATCGAGTCATGGACAGGGTGCGGGCTGGCTGGGGCCGGTTTGGAGCCCTATGAGGATTATTGCCAATCCTTCCCAGCCAAACTATCGGGTTGGGGATTTTGCCCTTAATGGCGACTTGGATTTGAACCGGGTTGGATCTCGAAAGTCGTTACTAGGCGGCTTGGACGCGATCCGCTCCCAGTTGGACAAAAACGCCACCATGCGGGCGGCATCGGGCAATTCGGCTCGAGCATTCGACCTCCTTTCCAATCCAAAAGCGGCGGCGGCCTTTGATTTATCTCGTGAGCCTGAAACCGTTCGCGAACGCTATGGTCGTCATACTCATGGACAAACAGTACTCCAAGCCAGGCGGCTGGTTGAGGCCGGGGTCCCGTTGGTGACCGTATTCTGGCCCAACGACGGGATCACCAATGTAAGCGTCTATTGGGACACCCACAGTCGCAACTTTGTCGACCTAAAAACGAGGCTTTGCCCGCCCGCCGATCAGGCCTTTAGCGCCTTGATCGACGATTTGAAAGATCGCGGAATGTATGATGAGACTCTTGTTGTCTGGACCGGGGAAATGGGCCGAACACCCAAAGTCGGCCAATCCGTTCCCGGTGGGGCCGGTGCGGGTCGGGATGGGCGCGACCATTGGGGTAAGGTTTTCTCATCGGTTTTGGCGGGGGGCGGAATCAAAAAAGGGATCGTCCATGGGTCTTCCGACCGCTATGCTGCCGAACCCAGCACCAATCCTGTCCGGCCAGCCGACCTTGCCGCCACGATCTACCATTGCCTTGGCTTAGGAGAAGCCCCAACGATTGTTGATAAAATTGGTCGGGAAGTTCCCCTGACCGAGGGGGAGATTCTCCACGGACTGTTGGAGTAAACACGAACCTATTTCGGAGGCTGCCAATCTTTTGCCAAGCCGATCACATCTGTAATCGAGTTTTTTCCCAAGGAACGAACCGCAATTGGCAGTTCCTCCAAGATGCGAAGAACCGCCGTGGGGTCGAAGAAATTGACCGTCCCCAATTGAACGGCGGTTGCCCCGGCGACAAGGTATTCCATCACATCATCAATTGTGGTGATACCACCCACGCCAATAATGGGAATGGAAACCGCTCGGGCCACTTGCCAGACACACCGTAAGGCCAGCGGTTTTATGGCTGGTCCGGAAAGTCCACCGGTGGCATTGCCTAGGATTGGCTTTTGTCGACGCCAATCGATGGCAATTCCCATGAAAGTATTGACGAGTGTCACGGCATCGGCGCCCCCCTCGGCGGCCGCTCCGGCAATATCGACAATGCTGGTTACATTGGGCGAGAGTTTGGCAATCAAGGGTACCTCCCCCGCCTGTTCCCTGCATGCGGATACCACACGCCTACAGGCACCGGGATCGGACGCGAAATCGACACCCCCCGAAACATTGGGGCAGCTAAGGTTTAACTCGATCCCAGCAAGACCGGGGACAGTGCTTGCCTTTTTGACCATTTCGGGAAATTCCCGGTCAGTCTTTCCCGCAATGTTGATAAACACGGGGCAACCCAGCCCGGCAAGATAGGGCCAATGGTGATCTAAAAAGTAGTCAATACCATCGTTGTCGAGACCAATGGCGTTAAGGAGGCCTGAGGCCGTTTCAAAAGTTCGAGGTGGGGCGTTTCCAACCCTAGGCGAGGCGGTCACGGTTTTGGGAAGGATTCCGCCTAGCCGCTTGAAATCAACCAACCCCTCCATCTCACGGGCATAGCCAAATGTCCCGGAGGCAACAAGCAAGGGGTTGGGCAATTTCAAGCGACCCAAACCAACCGCAAGTTCCACCGCAACTTCCATTAGGAAACCTCTGGCTCCTCGAGATAGGTATAACCGTCGATGGCATCCTCATAAAACTTGAGGTATTGTCTCGATTCGACGACACTGATATTGCCGGTTCGTACCGCCTTTTCGAGGTCACGACGCAAACGGTCCAACACTATTTCCGAGGAATATTGGACATAGGCCAAAACTTCCCTGACCGTGTCTCCCTTGATGACTTCGTCAATAATCACTTCGCCATTTTCATCCTGATGGATGTGAACCGCATTGGTATCCCCAAAAAGGTTGTGGAGGTCGCCAAGGATTTCCTGGTAGGCACCCAAAAGAAACGCGCCCAAAAAGTAGGGTTGGCCGGTAAAGGGGTGTAGCTGCAGGGTTTTTCGCACATCCCTAAGGTCGATGAATTGATCAATCTTGCCATCGGAATCGCAAGTGATGTCTCCCAAAACCGCTTTGCGGGTGGGGACCTCAAGGAGCCTATGGATAGGCATCACAGGGAAAAGTTGTTTGATCGCCCAAGAATCGGGCATGGACTGAAACACGGAGAAATTGCAAAAATAGGTATCCGAAAGGTTGGCTTCCAACCCTTGAAGCTCCTCTGGGCAATAGTCGAGTTCACGAACCATCTTCAGGATTTTGGTGCTGACGGCCCAAAAAAGCTGTTCCCCTAGGGCCCGGGTTTTGAGCGACACCGAACCCAAGTTAAACATGTTGACTAGGTCATCTACATGCTCCACCGAGTCGTGATAGCACTCGAGAAGGTTTTTCTTGGTCACATCGTGGAAAATAAAAAATAGGTCTTGAACCTGTTGCGGGGCATCGGCGGGAATGGATTCCGGTGGTTCGAAACGGTCGAAATTGCTCACCCCAAGGACATCAAATATCAAAAGCGAATGATAGGCCACCACCGCGCGACCGGATTCAGAAACAATAGTCGGATGTGCCACGCCGGCTTCATCACAAACCGATTTGACCCGTGCAACGACATCATTTGCGTATTCTTGGAGGGTGTAATTGGTACTCGATTCAAAATCGGTTTGGGAACCATCGTAATCAATACCCAAGCCGCCGCCAACATCGAGAAATTTGAGCCCGGCCCCGGATTTTGCCAGTTCGCAATAGACCCGTGCCGCCTCGTTGAGCGCGTTTTTTATGCTGCGGATATTGGTGATTTGACTGCCTAAATGAAAATGAACGAGTTGAAGACAATCTTCCATCCCTAAAGACTTGAGAAGGTCAAGGGCCTCGCAAACCTCCGACAGAGTGAGGCCGAATTTTGACCGATACCCAGCCGATGACCGCCAACGGCCCGCGCCTTTGGCCGCTAGCTTGACTCGAACTCCAATCGCGGGACGAACCCCTTGTTCCTTGGCATGGCGGAGGATCAGTTCCAGTTCGGTGAACTTTTCCACCACGGGAATAATCTGCTTACCCAGCTTGCGGGCCATCATGGTCATACGGATGAATTCATCATCCTTGAAACCATTGCAAATAATGGGGGTATCGTTGTCGTTGACTAACGAAAGGACAGCGAGGAGTTCCGGCTTGGATCCGGCTTCTAGGCCGAAACCAAAAGGTCGGCCAAAATCGACGATTTCCTCGACAACTTGTCTTTGTTGGTTCACTTTGATGGGGTAAACACAGAGGTAGTTGCTCTGGTATTTGGATTCGACGATGGCTTTTCGGAAAGCCTCGTGTAGGTCTCCCACACGATGCCTGAGGATGTCGGTGAAGCGAAGCAAAATGGGAAGTTGAATCCCTCTGGCGCGGAGTTGCTCGATTAGTTCCTTGAGGTCGATGGCCAAGGCGGGATCCTTGGCAGGCATAACGGTGACATGTCCCAACGAGTTGATGCCGAAGTAACCCATACCCCAGTTATGAACGCCATAGGTATCAGAGGCTTCCGGGATTTGCCATGTTTGACTGGGATATTCGGGCTCGGCATTTTTGATCATTCGATTTTTACCTCTACGGGATTCCTAAGTTGGAAAAATCCCCATGCCATTCATTCAAAGAGATTAGGATTGGGAGGTCGGGCTTGGCAATCAAGTCCAAAAACCGCAAATCCCCTTAGATGGTAAAATCCATACCACCTTGATGGGACTTGATATAGGTTTCAACTTCTTCCTTGGTTGCGCTAAATTGGGGTTTGGTGGCATCACTTAGAGAAACGAAGCGATTTTTTGTTTGATCGTAGGCGAGGACGGTTCCCGTTTCAAAATGATAAACCCAAGAGTGAAGCCTTAACTCGCCTCGATCAATTGCCTCGCGGACAAAGGAATAAGATTTGACATTTTCCATCTGCTGAAGAACATTACGCTCGATAGCGATGGTCAAAACTTCTTCGGGTGACATCCCCGCCGTATCTTTTTTCAAAGCAGCCAAAACCGGTTCGGAAAACTTGAGCCACCTTTTTACCTCGGGGAGCGCATCCAAGGTGTCCAGATGGAGCAATCCGTGAACGGCCCCACATTTGGCATGGCCACAAATAATCACTTCACGAACTTTAAGCTGTTTAACAGCGTATTCCAGAGTTGCTGCTTCCCCTGACGCATGATCCCATGAACAAGGGCTGACAATATTACCCGCATTTCGCATGATGAACAGCTCGCCAGGTTGGGTTTGGGTAAGCATATCGGGGCTGATGCGCGAATCGGAACAGGTGATAAAAAGGGCTAGCGGCTTCTGGCCCGCTCCCAAATTTTTGAAAAGCTGCTCCTTGGTTCCGTGAACATTTTTTTGAAAGTTGAAAATTCCCTTGATAATTCGGGACAAGTGACGAACTCCTATTCCATTCCACGGTTTTGCAAACTGCGGTTGCCTGCCAAAAGGAACCGGTAGCACCACCCTGTGGAAACTTTCCGTATCCCTACCCATCAACCTTCGTTTATCCTAGCACTTTAACATAGAGTAAACAATAATCCATTGGGCGTTGTCATGGCGGAAAAATCTGGGTGTCCGCTTCCCGAAAACCTTTCCCGGATCAGGCTAGATCCTACTCTTGACCCTAATTTCCGGGAGGAATTGCAAAAGCACCTTGCCGGTTGCAAAGTCTGCCAGCGGACGCTTCGGGCATTGCTGGTTAAGCAGGTCCAAGACGAAAACATGGACCCGGGTCCCACCAAAGAATCCCAACCGAATTCCTTAACCAAAAAACAGGAAACAGAAACTCAATCCAAAGAAAACTCCCCTAATCATTCGCCTGAATCGGAAGTGACGGTCGCGAAACAAATCGATCCCAGTAATCCCTATCCCTTTATGGATCCCCCAGAAGCCGAAGGGGAAATGGGTTGGATATCCAACTATCGGATTTTTCGGGTAATTGGCACCGGCGGAATGGGAGTTGTTTTCGAAGCCGAAGACAAGGACTTAAGGCGGCGGATTGCCCTTAAGATTTTGAGGACTGAATTAGTAGATGATAATTATAAACAACGATTCCTACAAGAGGCCCGGCTGGCGGGCAATTTGCAAAGCGAACATATTGTCACGGTTTTTCGGGTTGGGGAATGGACCGGACCCGACGCGCAAACGGTTCCCTTTTTGTCGATGGAATTTTTACATGGTGAAACCCTAGAAGCGAAACTGGGCCGTGAAACCATGTTACCCAGCCGCGAAGCTTTGGGCTACATCAGGCAAGTTGCCGAAGGACTAAACGATGCCCACCAAAGTAACCTGATTCACAGGGACATCAAACCCGCCAACATTTGGATCGAGGTCAACCCAAACACCGGGGAATTTCGCCGCGTAAAAATCCTCGACTTTGGTCTTGCCAAGCCAGTCAACCAAGACTCTTCCCTTACCCATCACGGCATGGTGGTGGGAACGCCAAGCTATATGGCGCCTGAACAAATATATGGGTTGCCTTGTGACCAGCGGACCGATCTTTACGGTTTGGGTTGCCTGTTATTTAAATGCCTTTGCGGAAAAACACCCTTTGAGGGTGAAAATACCATGGCTGTGTTAAGAGCCACGGTCGAGGCGGAAGCCCCGGATCTGGAGGCGGCGGGAAAAACGCTGCCTCGTGACATTCTCAAACTGCTCGAGGACCTGCTGGCTAAGGATCCGGACAAAAGGCTGCCCACCGCAAAAAGTGTTATTTCGCATATTGATCAGATCTTGGGAGACCGGCATGGGAGTGGCCAACGGTATCTTGACCCAAAAATGGGTGTTTCGAAGGGATCCGGAGATGGGGGTTCCGAACAACATAAAGCTCCCCAAAAGCGTTATCTAGCCATTGGCGCAAGTATTTTCGTAATGATTCTTGCGGTAACCTATCCCATGATTAACCTCATTCTCAAATGGGCTAATCCACCTATAGTTGAGGCCCTTCCCGAGGTAAAAATCGGCCTGTTGTTTTCGAAAACCGGCAACCTGGAGGCCATGGATAAACCGCTTTTGAGTATCTGCAAAGCGGCGTTCAAGGCATTGGTTCCCGATAATATCCTTTTGGGAAATCAACTTACACTGGTGGAACAAGATGCAAAATCTTCCCCATCAGAAAATGCCAAAGGTACAGCACACCTGTTGGATACGGAAAAAGTTTCGGTTATTTTTGGGTGCTCCACCCCGCCTTTTCGAAGAAGATCGGCGGAGGTCCTTTTCAATTACCATGGACTCCTCTTTTATCCGGGTATCGGCGAGGGAATGGACAATTCCCCGGGTGTCATTCACATGGGCCCAATTCCCAATCAATTGCTTGAGCCGGTATTGGAATATAGTCTTAAATTCGGTTCCAAAAATGGATTGGAACGAAAGGTTTTCATGGTGGGGACAGATGATGTGAGTTCTCGATCCATAGTTCAGTACACCAAAATGATAATGGAGAAAAACTATGTCAATACGCACATACTGGTCGGTTCCGATTTTTTGCCCTTGGTTCCGCCCTATAGCCATGTTGAAAGGATTTCCGAGGCTATAGCCTTGGCGAATCCCGATTTCGTGGTTTCCACCATTGGCCATTCCGGGGCCATTGCCGCATTGGTTAATGAATTGCGCAAAAAGGGGTTTACCAGCGAAAAACTCCCCATGATTCACCTTGTGTTGGATGAAGTCAAACTGGAGGCAATCCATAAGACCCACAAAGGACTCCTCAAAGGAGATTATGCGGTGGCCAATTATTTCATGAACCTCCGTACTCCGGCCAATGAAGAATTCCTGGCCACCATTCGTAATCAACTTGGCGAAAATAGTTTGGTTTCCGATTCCATGGTAAAGGCCTACACAGCAATAAACCTTTGGATTCAGGCGGTGAAAAAGGCCAAAAGTTTTGAGGTTGATTTAGTCCTTCATTCCCTTCACGAGGATTCTTGGGAAAGCCCGGCCGGGGTTGCCACCATCTTGCCCAACAACTACACCCAATTTCGCGTTCGCATTGCCCAGGTTCGGGGGCAGGGTTTGGTTGTTACCAATGAATCCACACACATACCACCCGACATTTTCCCGCATTTTGTTCACCTTCCTCAAAGGTCAAGAAACCAACAAATCACCGCCATGGATCGCTGGCTCACCATGACTCGACTGTTAGAATCGGGTTATCAGGAAAACGATCAGTATTCGGAATGGGAAAATAATACCAATCCGAAACCATTAGACATGTCACCAAAGTCGTGGTGGAATCAGATTAAATAAGTTGTTTTAGTTCAAGGAAAATTGCAATGATCATTTATAATCGAAACGCCTGGACGAAATTGGCTTTTAGCTACAAGGGAACGGTCATACCCGCCATCCTTGGGCGTGTTGCCATGATCACTTCATTGAGCCTTTTGTTGCACATTCTCAAAGAGTTACTCCCGCCCAATTGGACCACCCTTCATTTGGACCCCTTGGGCCACACGATTTTGGGATCAACCATCGGTTTGTTGATTGTGTTTCGAACCAATGCGTCAAACGCAAGATTTTGGGAAGCCCGATCCCATTGGGGGATAATGATCAACAGTTGTCGCACTTTGGCCCGGATGGGGCATATTTATGGTGGAGGCCAAGCGGAAGATCTGGCAAATCTCATCAGTGGGTATGTGTTGGCAGTCAAACAAACTCTTCGTAATGACATTGATTTGGATGAAATTAGTCACCTGGTCCCAGCTAACATTTATGAAAGGGCCACCCGATCGGGCAATCCGCCAACCATTATTGCCCGAGGAATTAGTGAATGGATTTTTCGCCGACAGGCCGAAGGAAAACTCGACTATCGTATGGCCCAATCCATGGAAGGACTTTTAACAAAAATGGTGGATTGCCAAGGGGGATGTGAAAAGATCGCCAAGACCCCTTTGCCGTTTGTTTATGCGACCCTCATCAAACAGATTCTTTTAGTTTACCTGTTCACACTCCCCTTCGTTCTTTTGGAAAAGATGGGGCTTGCCGGGCCTATCATTGTTGCCGTTGTTTCGTTGGGAATGCTTGGCATTGAGGAGGCTGGTGTCGAAACCGAAGCCCCGTTCGGTACCGATCCCAATGATTTACCTCTTGAGCAACTTTGCTTAACCATTTCAAGAGATACTCATCAGGTAACCAGTTGAAACCATTTAACCGGTTACTGATTTTTGTGTGAAGTGTTTTAACTTAAACCGAGGGTTTGTCAGGGGTCACGAAAAGGATCTTGGCGATTAGCATTCCTTCAGCCCGATTAATCCAGTGCATCCATGAACTGTTCCATCTCGCCGGAGGCCTTGAAATCCCTGGCTTTTTTGGCCACTAAAATTCCTTGCGAATAGATCTTTCGGGCAAGCGATGGGTTTTCCATTCGAGCGGCAATTTGTCCCGCCTGAAGGTAGGCCGGAACATAATCGGCATGGTCCGCGATCAAGCGTTCAAATGAAATGCTGGCATCCGCCAAGTTTCCTTCCGAAGTTTCCTCCATGGCAATGCCATACCTTATAAAGGGATCCCCAGGGAAATCGGCAAGGAGTGCTTGAAGTTGTTTTTTGCGATCAGTGTCCATGGAATTTTACTCGTGTCTGGTTTTCTAACTGTAAATTTCGATGGAGCGAACGATCGCTTCAAGGTCGTTGGAAACTTGAACCGGCCGATTCGCAAAATTGGCTCGGCGCACGCCCCGGACCCCGAGAACTTCTTCGAATGTTTTCGGGTCCGATCCATGGTAAGCAACCGTCGCCGCGGAATCCTTCATTTGGTGGGCAGTGAGGATGCAGACCACCCTGTCGGACGGGGCGATTACCCCCTCTTGTCGGAGCTGGATCAAGCCGGCAACACTTGCCGCGGAGGCGGGTTCACACCCCAGCCCCCCAGCGCCGACCATGGCCTTGGCATCG
The DNA here is from genome assembly GCA_009691815.1 of Gemmataceae bacterium. Classification (GTDB taxonomy): domain Bacteria; phylum Planctomycetota; class Planctomycetia; order Gemmatales; family Gemmataceae; genus SYLG01. The sequence goes on from SIAL01000007.1 coordinate 17,282, forward strand.
AGAATTTCCTGATCGGTGGTTTGGCGAACCACCCCATCCATCGCATCAAGGGCCCGCAAAGCCTTGGGCAGGTTAACGGGTCGGTTGATTTCGATGGCACTGGCAAGAGTGTCGGCCCGGCGCTTTGACTCGTCAAGTTGGCGATAATAGCGATCCACAATAGTTTTATCCCAACAGCCGCCTTGCCACCGCAATCCGTCATGATTGAAAAGTTGAAAACAAGTATCGGCGCCCGCCGCGTTAATAATGGCCAATCGAGGTAGTCGATTCACCAAACCAAGGGCTTTGAGTTCCAGAAAAGCCTTGCCGAAAGCCGAGCTGTTCCCAAGGTTGCCACCTGGAACCACGATCCAATCGGGCACTTCCCAGTTGAGCGATTCAAGGACACGAAACATGATGGTTTTTTGGCCTTCCAAACGAAAGGGATTGATGCTGTTAACAAGATACACGCCAAGTCGTTTCGCCATTTGCTGGACTTGGTGCATGGCATCGTCAAAATCGCCCTCGATTTGAATGGTCAGGGCGCCATGGTCAAGAGCTTGGGCCAATTTTCCATAGCTAATTTTTCCCGAGCCGACAAAAACAATCCCCTTCATTTGGCTTGTAGCCGAACAATAAATGGCAAGGCTTGCGGATGTGTTTCCGGTGCTGGCACAAGCGGCCCGGCGGGCGCCGGTCATGCGGGCATGGGAAAATGCCGCGGTCATGCCGTTGTCCTTAAAGCTGCCCGATGGGTTCATGCCTTCGTATTGAAGAAACAAACTGCCCGCGTCCATTCCAATGCGTTTGCCTATAAAATCGGCTTTTTGTAATAAGGTTTGACCTTCACCAATGGTGAGGATTTTTTCGTCAGGCACAAAGGGCAACAGCTTTCGAAAGCGCCAAACACCGCTGAAATCCAGGGGATTCGAGCGTGTTTGCCACGCTTTTTCAAACTCTTTTAGCGACTTTGGAACGGGAAGCCGATCCCAGTCGTACAGGACATCCATTAGCCCATTGCACTTGGGACAGGCGAAGCTGGTATCGTCATGAGATAGGGTATGGCCACAATCCGGTCGGATACATTTCTGATAAACCAATTCTGTAACTGACATCTTCGCTGTCCCGCCTTTTAATCATCTTAGCCTTAGCATTAAAACTGTTCCAATTAAAGTTATGGATCACGATATGAAAAAACCAAGCACGCCAAGATTAAAGCCAAAACGGTATGCCCAAGTGTGATTCCGGCACTCTCTTTCCAATCCGAAATTTCTACAGAAAAAGGGGATTTCTCGGCTTCGCGACCCAAAAGCAAATCTTCCTGCAATTTGGTTCGAACAAAACTGTCGATTTCAGCAGGCCTTGGCAACCAACGGTGAACCCCGGTAATCACCTTACCAAAGGTTGAGTCAGCAATTTTAGGCCCTTGCGCCATGGTCCCTTCCCCTTGGGGATTAGGTAGCCCAGCCGCAACCTCCGCAACCTGATCCATCATGCGAATGCTGTCCCTAGCCACATTGAGCAAAAAGAGGCTAAACCAAACAAGACAGGCTGCGATTAAACCAAACACGGCGGACCGGGTCACCACGGATCCCAAGGTAGAAATACTGTGGAGAAACGCATAGTAGAATACGATAACGGGAATCATCAAAAGCAAAGCTTGGGACCAAACGCCTGATTTGAAGGATATAGTTATCCAAACAGCTCCAAGAATAACCGTTGTTCCAAAACTAATGAATAACAATCCGCCGCAATATTTGTAGGTCAAGAGTCGCCAACGGGAAATGGGACGCACAAGGAGAGTTTCCACCGTTCCTTTTTTGAGCATGGCGGGAATAAAAAAGCTGGTAAGGGCCACACTTAGCAAAAGGGCCACCCAAGTTCCAATCCCGGCAACCAAAATGCTTTCAAGGAGAAGAATTTGGTTGCCCAAGGCATCAAATGGGGTCATGGGTCTTTTGGAACAATCCAGAATGGTCAAACCCCCAAAAAACATCGACCATTTATGGGGCCATATCCGGCGAAATCCAGGGAGGGGAACAATTTCCAATTCGACCTGATCAAGCTTTGTAGATCCACCCGCGGAAACCAATTTTACACTTTTTACGACAACAACAGGTGTGTTGGCGACCTTGCCAAAGTGTTCCTTTAGGAATGATTCGGAATCCGAAGCGCCCCGATTTTTGGCAATTTCTGGGGCCAATTCCAAGCGGAGTTTCCATTCCGAGGTGGGTAAGTTTCCATCATTAACCACATCGGCTGTTAGATTGATCGCTTTCGCTTCTAGCAGAACGATTTTTGCGTCACTTTGACGAAAAATCCCCTGAAAAGCCTCAAATAGCCCGTTTCCGTCAACCCTTCGGCCCCCAACCCTCCTTTGGGGGCCTTGTCTACCCTCGGCTCCGGTTAGGCCGGTGATCAAGTTACCTATGACTACTTTACCCATGGGAAGCGGTTCAAAAGACATTGTCAGTCCTAAAAGGACTAAAATGCCACCAATGATCCCAATGATCCAAAATATACGGGCGTCGAGTGCCTCGCGGATGCTGTCTTTGAGAATGGCGATGAATTGCATAAAGGCCTCGGTTGTCCAACCTATGATTAGGCGGAAACCGCCTCCCTCTGTCCCAAGCTTTTCAAATACACATCCTCAAGACTTTCGCGGCGTGGCTGCAAAAACCTAAGACCCGCGGGATCCTCTCCGGCAAGTTTAACCAACTCACCAAAGACTGCCTCCGACTCGGGAAACACTTCCCATTGATGCGGGGGCGATGCTCCCGGTTTTTCCATAACAGAGCATTGTACACCCTTTGCCATTAGGATCTGTCGAAAGGCAATTGGGTCGCCGGCAAATCCAAAAATCCAGGAAGGGCGACTACCTGTTAACTCGGTCAATGAGCCTTCACGGACCATTTTTCCCTTGTTGAGAATGGCTACCCGGTCGGAAACCAGTTCTACCTCACCTAAAAGGTGGCTATTGAGAAACAGAGTCTTTCCCATTCTTTTGAGGTCCAACATAAGGTCCCGGATTTCACGGCGACCTACCGGATCAACACCATCGGTTGGCTCATCCAAAAAAATTAAATCCGGATCATGGATAAGGGCTTGCGCAATCCCAATCCTTTGTTTCATTCCTTTGGAATATTCACGAATCCGAACGGTTTCGCGGCCACCCAAACCGACCCGGTCGAGCCAAAATCCAATTCGTTTCCGGCGTTCTTGCCTAGGAATGCCCTGGAGGCCGCCATAAAACTCGAGCAAACTGGGGCCAGTATGATATTCCGGGAAACGGTGATCCTCGGGGAGGTAACCGATTTTTCGTCTGGCTTGGACGCTGCCCACTGGAAAACCCAAAACTTGGGCGGTACCCTCCGAGGGCTTTAGAATTCCCAAAAGTACCTTGATTAGGGTGGTTTTGCCCGCCCCGTTTTGCCCAAGTAACGAGAAAACAGTCCCGGGCTCCACACTCAGGTTAACGCCCACAAGGGCTTCAAAGCGTCGAAATCGCTTGGTAAGGCCGGAAACACAAAGTACCGGGCCTGCCATAATTAACCCCTTTGGAATAAACCCTTGCTTCCCTATATGTATTATGATTTCATAGCTACTTCGCCTTTCCAATTCTTTGTGATTGAAGTCCCCATTTGGAGCAAGTCATGACTCTCAATTCTCCTTACCATTCCCATGTTCCCTCTATGCTTGAGGATTCCCCCAGTTTTCGCATGGCTCGGCGGCAGCTAGATACCGTTGCCGAGGTAATAAACCTTGACAAAGGCCTATTGCAAAGGCTCGCCTATCCAAAGCGGTCGATGATGGTGTCGATTCCCATCCGGATGGATGATGGCCGAACCGAAGTTTTCTTTGGTTACCGGGTTCAACATAGCCTTACTAGCGGGCCCTCCAAAGGGGGGCTTCGCTATCACCCCAGCATCGATATGGGCGAGGTGACCGCCTTGGCAATGTGGATGAGCTGGAAATGCGGGATCATGAATCTGCCCTTTAGCGGTGCTAAAGGGGGGATCGCGGTCGACCCGGCCAAACTTAGCAAATCGGAATTGGAACGACTGACGCGGCGTTTCACCGAAGAGGTCCTTTCCATCATCGGACCCCGGCAAGATGTAATGGCGCCCGATATGGGTACCAACGAGCAGACCATGGCTTGGATCATGGACACCTATTCCATGAAAATTGGCTATTGTTGTCCCGAGGTGGTCACGGGAAAACCTGTTGAAATCGGCGGTTGCCTTGGACGGAGGGAAGCAACAGGCCGCGGTGTTACCTATTGCATTCTTGAAGCCTTAAAGGACCTAAAAATTGCTCCCATCGGGACACCGGCGGTGGTTCAGGGTTTTGGCAATGTCGGTTCGGTCACCTGTCAGGAACTCCATCAACGGGGCATCAAGATCGTGGCTGTAGGAGAACAACATAGCTCGCTAAGAAACCCCAATGGATTGGATATTCCCGCGCTAAGGGCCTGGGTGGAATCCGGCAAAATGCTCCATGAGTTCCCCGGGGGAGAGTCGATGCCATCGGAACTTTTGCTCGAGGAACCCTGCACCATACTCATTCCGGCGGCGCTTGATCGGGTCATTACCGCGGAAAATGCAGCTAGGCTTCGCTGTACCTTAGTCGCTGAGGGTGCCAACGGTCCCACCACCCCTGATGCGGACCTGATCCTCCAGAAAAAAGGGATAATGATAATCCCAGATATCCTTTGTAATGCGGGTGGCGTTACCGTTTCTTATTTTGAATGGGTCCAGGATATCCAACAGCTCATGTGGAGCGAGGAAGAGGTCAACCGCAAACTGGAAGACTTGATGCTCAATGCCTATTCCCGGGTTCGAAACCTTGCCGTTTCCAAGGGGTTGACCATGCGAACAGCGGCTTTGGCCCTTGGGGTGCAAAAAGTCGTGGCCGAAATGACCAAGAGGGGACTGTTTCCATGACATGCTTTGGGTTTGGAGCAAAATAATCGGGATTTTTCCGGTGGAGGGCATCGACATGAAGCCTATCATAATTTTAAGCATTTCAGTTATCGCACCGTGAGATGGCCACATGAGTACAGTTTTGCCTCAGGCTTTGAACCCAAATCTCAACTCTGGAGTCCAACGCCTCGCTTCAAATCTCAACTCGGTGGTTCTAGGCAAAACCGAAATTATCGATTTGGTCCTGATTGGGTTGCTTGCCGAGGGGCATTTGCTTTTGGAAGATGTCCCTGGAACAGGGAAATCCCTTTTGGGAAAAGCCATCGCAAAATCGATCGAGGCCGTTTTCCACCGCATCCAATTCACCCCGGACCTTCTTCCAAGCGACCTGATAGGGACTTCGGTTTTTGATCAAAAACGGGGCGAGTTTACTTTTCAAAAAGGTCCCATATTTGGCCAAGTAATCTTGGCGGATGAGATCAACCGCGCCACCCCACGAACCCAATCGGCTCTGCTTGAGGCCATGGGCGACAGACGGGTAACCGTTGATGGGGTGACACGGGACCTTGGTCCGCCGTTTTTTGTTATCGCCACCCAGAATCCTTTTGAATTCGAAGGGACCTATCCTTTACCGGAAAGCCAGCTTGACCGATTTTTAATTCGAACCTCCATTGGCTATGCCGATGCCCAAGCCGAGAAACGAATCCTTCGTGAACATCGTCTAGGGGAACCGGTGGATGACCTTAAGGCGGTATTAACCACGACCGATTTGATCCAAATTCAGGCGGCCGTGCGCGAAATACCGGTGGAGACAAGCCTTGAGGATTACCTGATCGAGATTGTGCGGGCCACAAGGCGTCATCCCGCCCTAAGGTTGGGTGCCAGCATGCGCAGTTCGCTGGGACTTTACCGGGCCGCTCAGGCCAAGGCGTTTCTTTGTAAGCGGGCCTTTGTTTTGCCTGATGATATCAAGCAACTGGCCAGTCCGGTCCTTTCACACCGCATTCATCCCCGCCGGGGCCAAGGTTCAGAGGCCATTCGTGCGGCGGAGGAGGTTGTCGCGGATATCCTCGAAAAAACACCATGTCCCAGGTAACCAAGGCACCACCCGGTCGGCAAGTTTCCCTCTCGGGCGAAGGCATGGTGTGGTTTTTGTCTTCTGTTGGCCTCTTGGCGGTGGGCGTTTCCAAGAACATCAATCTCTTGAGCCTTTTGGGCTGCATGATGGCATGCCTCCTTGGATTAAACCTTTTGTTGCCCCTTTGGAGGTCGCGTTTATCCTTTTCTACGATTCGTGTAGCGGGCACACCCGTGGTCGGGATACGGCATCCTGTCGAAATTTTTCTTCACCCCGAAAAGACCATTAAATATCCTTTTCAAATCCGCCTCGACGATAGCCTCGGAAATCAGGCTACTCTTTGGCATTTAAATGGCTTGCCTGCCGGGCCGGGATATATCCACGGCTTTTGGAACCCCACCAAAAGGGGTTGGATTGCCCTAGGGCCACTAGAGGCGCTTTCCCGCTATCCTTTCGGTTTGGCAAAGGCCAACATGCGCCTTGCCGGGGGGGATTCTGTCCTTGTTCACCCCGCAACCGCTCTCATCCAATGGGACACCCTTTTGAAGGCGATTCCTTGGAGCTCTAGAAATCGTCGTCAACAAATGGTGGGTTCCCGAGTGGCGAGACCTCGGCCATTTGCTCAAGAAGAATTTCACGCCATGCGAAATTTTCGTCCAGGGGACAGCCCACGCCTTGTCCATTGGCGAACAAGCGCCCGCAAAGGCTTGCTAATTGTTCGCGAATTTGAAGACCCTCCCAACCGTGAGTTGGTGTTGGAGTTTGACCCGCTTGAAACGCCTGATCGTTATCGGGAGTCTGCTATCTCCTTTGTTGCCAGTTTCCTTCATGGTTGGTTTCAACAAGGACATGGCAAGCTTAGTCTCCGCTTGTGCGGAAGTTCTCCACTTGGGCTTGCCTCAATACCTGATCTTGGGACGGTAAATCTTGTCTTGGATTGGTTGGCGGAATGGACGCCGGGGAAACAAATCTGGCCAACCATTCAAAACCATGAACCGGACGGCCCTCCGGTCCTTCGCATTGGAACAAACTTGGAGGGTACATCTGCCCCGTCAAGAAAGATGGAAACTTTGCTTATTGATTTTTCTCGTCCCGAAACGATTCCGTTTTGGAGCATGGATCGCTTGGGGGGTGGCAAATGACACTTCCCAGAATGAAGGATTCGGCTCGTTTTTTTCATCTTTCCGCCATGACTATTTCGGTGATCCTTTTGGCCTTGGCGGAAACTCCTTTTCCCGGAGGGCCCTTTGGATTTGGATTATTGGGCGGGTCGATTCTAGTCCTATTCAAAATGCTGTTTTGGCCGGCAAAAAAAGATCTTTCCGACCCCTTAGGCTATGCTTTGGGGGGGATGATTGCCGTCCTTGGTTTGGGTTGGATTCTCCTAAGGTTGCACCCATATAATACCCTCTTTGTATTGCCCATTTGGCTGATTCCCAAGGATGATTTATCCAACATTCCCATTCAACTTGCCATCATCCCTTGTGTTGGTCCGCTTTTGCCGCCTCTTTTGATCATCAAATTATCGGTTCGTCAACTTCCCCGTGATTTTTGGGTGGAACAGGCCATGGCCCTTGCGATGGTTTCAATCGCATGTATGCTCTGTTCGGACATCTCCTTTGGCATTTTGTTGATGGTGTATTTCATTGTTGCCATGACCGCTTTTGCTTTAAGGGAACAGGCCTATTGGAGGTCCCAAGCAGGTTTTGACTCTGATTTTGGAAGCACTTTTCAGGGTTTTGGCAATGACGATGGAATTCGAGGCCATGCGTTTGCGAATCTACCCTGGGCTCCAAGGATCACCCGCTGGTTTTGGTGGTCGTTTTTGTCTAGTTTGGCACTCTTTTTTTTCCTCCCAAGATTTGATATTCCTTCGTGGGATCCATTAGAACGGTTTAGTCCATCCAAGCGCGCAAACTCCGGTTTTGCTCACGAGGTCAACACCAACCTTGAAGGGAATATCGCCTTATCCGATATGATGGCCTTTACTTTGGAAGCCAAGGGAGCCAATGGCCCGGCACAATTGGCCCCCGGTCAGCTCTTTCGGGGTATGTATTTGGACCATTACGAAAAAGGGTTTTGGACGCAAAAAATCCTGCGCCGAGGCACCACGTTACCCTTGCAATCTCGCCCCTCTTACATCCAACCGGGGCAAACTCATTTAACATTTCGGGTTAATCCAAGCAAAGTTGGAGGAGTGTTTCTTGCGGATCCTATCGACCTTAGGGTTGTTGGATCCGATGTATTTATCCCTGTCATTGTTCAAAAAGAAGATGCCAATACCCCAACATTTCTGGTAAATGGGCTCACTATTTTTCCACACCCGGCGGTTACCAAAGTGAAATCAGAGGTAATTTACCAACAAGTACTCATAACCCGGCCCGAAATGGATAAGCAATCCGCCTTTGGGGATCCAACGGCTGGCCACCTAACCGACCTTCTTGAACCGAAAATCCCGGCACTTGCCAAACAGGCATTGGAAATTATCTCGGAACTTCGAACCGAATCCCTTAAAGATTTGGGTAATATCGGACCTTTGGCGGAAACTTTGGTTTTCGCCCTTAATTGGACGACCCCACTAAAATACCAGCAAGCAATCGCTCGCACATTAAGCAATTATCTGGCCTATTCCGGTAAATATACTTATTCTTTGTCCGTGAAACGACAGGATCATTCCTTGAATCCAACCGAAGACTTTCTCAAAAACACCCGGGCCGGCCATTGTGAACTTTTTGCATCCTCCTTAATTTTAATGCTACGATCCCTTGGCATCCCCTCAAGGATGGTTGTTGGCTACAAAGGCGCCGATTATGATGGGGATGGGTTTTATACCGTTCGGCAAAAAAATGCCCATGCTTGGGTGGAAGTGTTGGTCCCAAGGCTAAATTCTGGCGGATCACCGATTGTTGATAGAGACTCCAAAATGATTATGGATTGGGTTTCATTTGATCCCACACCGGAATCTATGGGGGCCGAGTTGGAAATCGATACGATGGATATTTTGGCCCGCCTGTTTCAGGAAACTCAGGAGGCCACCGAAAAACTTTGGCGAACACTTTTTATCGACTATAATGCGGAATCCGCCTTGGAACAACTCCTTCAAATCTGGAATCGTGGCCCATTGCGCCGATCCCTGATTCTTATGATTGGAGCTTGGGTTGTAGTCTTGTTGGTTGCCGCTATTCTTGCCTTTAGGAAAGGGTGGAACCGTTGGTCGAATGCCAAACGGCAACGCCTTTGCGAATATCCTTGGGACCTGTTGTTGCGCATCGTCGGTGGCAAAGACCTTCATCCCTTGCCTGGCCAAACCCCATCGGAGTTTGCCAAAGTAATCACCCGACGATTGGAACAATCCCAAACCCTACAAGCATTTGCTCACTATCCAAAACAGCTGGTTGAAAATTACCAAAATTCCCGCTTTGGTAACCTGCCACGAACGGATCAGGAGGCGGAAGACAAACGCCGTTTGGGATTGCTCCGGTCCAAAATGACTCATACGAAATGGTAATTTCATGGATTTGAAACAGTGGGAAATCATTCTGTCACAATCCTTTGATGACAGCCGATTAAGTGACTCGGAAAAGGTAGCGATTAATCAGTGGATCGCTCCCCACCGAACGGACGAACAGGCGTTAACCCTTCTTAGGGCTTCCCTCTTTCAATTTGCCCGCGAACACGCCGGTTCACCTGAACAAACCAAGCTCATCGAATGGTTAGGGAAAACCGTAAAACTCCTCCTTCCTCTTACCCAAAAAGAGGACCACGGTCCTGTGGTTTTATTCGCCCCCGAAGACTGCGTGGCGGAACGGATTGCCGGGTTGTTTCATGATGCCAAAGAAACAGTAAGCGTCTGCGTGTTCACCATTACGGACAATTTTCTAACCGATGCCATTCTTGCTGCCCACAATCGAGGGGTTCTGATTAGGATTCTAACGGACAATCAAAAATCCTCCGATGATGGTTCGGATATCCACCTTTTGGAGACGGCGGGGATCCAAGTCGTCCGCGACCGGTCCGAGGCACATATGCACCACAAGTTTGCC
>SIAL01000008.1 GCA_009691815.1 Gemmataceae bacterium
GTACTCTTGCCAAGCTTTTTTGGCATAGGAATGCATTCGTTTGTCTAAATAGAAGGAGTCCGTCCAAAGCTGGAATTCATTAACGGTAGTTTTTTGGACCAAGGTAGCCAAATTGCATCCAACCGGACCAAAGAGAAGGAAAAAACCCGCAAAGGCAAGTTTGCTTCGATAGAATGCTGAGTATCGATTCATAAGCCCCACCAACTCCCTTAAAGCTCGTGTTCTTCTTATCGACCGGCAAAATGGGGAAAGTTTAGGGGTTCTCCAGATTGTGAGGCCTGAAGTGTATGTCGTGATAGCTGCCCTCTGTTTGTTGATTTCGCAAGACCCCCCTTTGGAAATTCCAGCGAATGTTTCCAAATCGGCCTCAATTGCCTGCTTTTTGAAATCCGGTGAAGGTGGGGGGACCGCCATCCACCTTGGGGAACGGTATTCGATAAGTTGGTTTTTAACCTCCCTCCACGAGGTCGAAGGGGAAAATTCCTTTGAAATCAGCTGCTTTGAGGAATTTGCATTGAATACCGATTTTTCGAAAATAAAGATGGGAGCCCTTTCAGGCGGCGTTTTGGTGGCAAAGGATAAAGATTCCGATTTGGCTCTGCTTCGTTTCGATAACCTTCGTTTTCCCATTCCCGTGCCAAAAGTTCCAAAATTGGGCCAATTTTTACCACCAAAAATACCCGTTTGGTCCGTTGGTTGCGAAAAAGGATTTCCGTCCATCGAAGCGACCTTATTGACGGGAAAGAAGCTTTTTAGAACCCCGAATGGTCAAGCATTTCATTGGGAAACCAGGGATGGAACCAAACCTGGGCGATCCGGTGGGCCATTAATCAATGAAAAAGGGGAATGGATTGGCCTTTGCCATGGGGTCCAAAACGGCAAGGGGTACTACACCCACGCCATTGAAATCCGTGCATTTTTGGTAAAAAACCAATTGGGTTGGGTCTTCGGGGCCGAATAGGAACCTAAGCGGATTTATGGAATTTATTTTAGAGACTGGCGTTGCTGGAATACCAGGACTCTTCTATACTGAAAAGGTATAGGAAAATTTTTTGGGGGGGTGGATATGAATTGTTGCCAAAAAAGCGTAAAAGGTTTGGGATTTCTCCTTTTGGGCGTTTGTGGATTCTCCATCCTAGCGTCGGATTCTGCTAAGGGTTGGAGTACCGTAACGAGTGAAACCGGGGTTTATCAAGAAGCTTTGGTAGATTCCCATGTGAATGCCATTGGTTTGGAATCCCTTCAGGAACCAACCGTTGTTAATGTGGAAGACGCGGATGGATATGTGGTCCAAAGCCACCTGTTCACGGAATGCGTTTCCAAAAGGCGAATTCGCCGCCGCTAGAATTCCACAAATAGTTAGTTGAAAAGATGCCGCAAGGAAACACCCGTTCCTCGATTGCAGAGTTGTGGAGTTCCTTAGCTGATTTTTTTTTGATCGGGGCCATTCTGGTTGGCCCTTGGATGTTTGGGTCCGATGAAGCGGCTTACCATGTTGTTTTGTTGGGCCTTGTTAGTGCCTCGGCGTTTTGCCTTTGTATTCGTTCCTTTCTGTTAAAAACCTTCAAAATCAACCTAGACGGACCCGTTTGGATTTTTTGCGGCCTAGTGCTTCTTGGGTTGTTCCAAATGATACCATGGCCGGTTAACCTCCTAGGATTCCTATCCCCGGAAACCGCCTCGTTACGGAATTTTTTACTTCCTTCTCAATCCGATCAATTTGACGGCCAAACTTTAGGTGGAGTTGCCCAAGCTACCATTAGTTTGAATCCCTTTGCAACGAAGCAAGTGGTTTATCAAATTGTCTGTCTGGCGATGGTGTACTTGATTACCCAAATGGGTCTTCGAAGTATTGACCAAATCACCAGGATTTGCTGGTGTTTGCTGGCCAATGGATCGTTTTTGGCTTTGGAGGCAATTACACAATCGTTTACCTCCAATTCCGATATGGTCTATTGGTCCTTTTCCACATCCGGGTCTGTTTTTGGGCCTATGAATCGTGATCATTTTCCAGATTACATGAACCTTTGCATTGGTTCTTCGTGTGCTTTGTTAACGGCCGTTTACCACCAACGTTTGCAACCCATTAGATCAAAACACTCCCGAGGTTGGGACAGAATGATGGGGCCTTTTTGGGAGGCGTTAAGATCACCATTTGAGCTTTTGCAATCTCCTGCAAACCTTTGGGTATTACTTGGGTTGATCTTTATGTTGGCTTCGGTACCCATGTCGGGTTCCCGGGGTGGATTCGGAGGCATGGGAATTGGGCTGCTGATTGCTTTGGGCCTTGCATCTCAAAACCTTCGCAAGGGTGGCTTTCCTAGTTATGTGCTATGGCTTATTCCGTTTGTAATTGGTTTTTTTACCTTAATTGGATGGAGTTTTCTAGAAAGTCGGGTCGTAACCCAAAGCGGATTTGAATCCTTAAAGAAAGAAGGGCGTTGGTTTTTGTGGGAGCCACTAATTGATTTATTATACAAATTTCCCCTTTTTGGAACAGGGTACGGATCTTTTATTCATGTTGAACAAATGGTGCGATTGCAAAACCTTCCTGGAATGACTGTTGATTATGCTCATAATGAATACCTTGAAGCATTTGTTGAGGGCGGTTTAATTCGTTTTTTACTTTCTTTGACATTTGTGTTTTATGTTATCAAATCAACTATTACAGCGTTAAGAAATTATCGCGACAACTCGTATGCCTTGCTTCCCGCTGGTTTATGCTGGGGATTGGTGGCGTTGGCCATTCACAGCTTCCTTGATTTTGGGATACATTTGCCCTCTGTTGCTATTCCCGCCACCGTAATGCTGGCCCTTTTGATTTGGCTTCGGGATAACCCACCTGTTACCAAAATTTCCCAAAGAGACAAGGAAATGGCCAAAAGTCAAACGAATCTTGATCCTTTGATCAAAGATTCCGAGGAAATTCCTGACCAGCAACCTCTGCCAACAATTGGTTCAAGTCATCGTTCCCATCGTCGTCGTTCTTCAAAACATTCAAAGAGTGCAAGTCTTGGTTCCTTTTCCTTTGATACTACCTCCTTTACTGGGATTTATGCGCGAATTGCTGCGGTAATGATTTCCTTATTCATGATTAACCTCATGGGGCAATCCATTTTTTATGCAAGGCTTGAGAGCCTTTTGGTTTCCAGTCGTTCCGCCCATGCCAAAGGGGATTTTGAACAAGAATATCAACGACTTTCTGAGGCTAGGGCGCTTGCACCAAATAATCCACTGGTGCATGAGGCTATTGGAATAGCCCGTGTTATTGCTCTTAATGAAGATCAAAAAAAGAAAAAGATTGCTGAAAATCTTTTGGATGATTTGGTGGCTGCCGATGTACTCGCCTTTATGAGTAAAGGATTCTTCAAAATTCCCGGTTTGCATGGAGGTCTTTTGGTTATTGGGATTTTGGATAAAAAACAACAAGAATTGCGCAAAGAATTTGAGGATCACCGCAAGAGGTATTACCTAGAAGCAATGAACTCTCTTGAAAGAGCCAGAAATCTAAGTCCTATCCTGTATCGGGTTCATGCCCACCTTGCCCTTTTAGCTCCTCGAAAGGAAACCATTCCCGGGTCCATGGAAAGTGGGTTTCAAACCGACCTTCCCAGTATTCATTTGGCAAGGGCATTAGCTTGCTTTCCTATCGATACCGAAATTCGTTATTCCGTAGGTATTGCTTTCCTCAAAGATGGGGATCGAAAGGCCGCTGCGGACCACTTTCAAGCCAGCCTTCAAAGTTCCCCAAAGCGGCTTAATGATATTATTACGCTTTCCCGAAAGTACTATACCACCCGTGAATTGGTCCGCCATGTCCTGCCAGAGGATCCAAACCTCTTGGTTCAATCCATGGTACTGTTATTTGGTACGAATCACCAACCTGAAAGGGTTGAGGTATTGGCGCGAATCATCGAACTTGTCATGGAAGGTAAAGGGAAAGTGGATCCCTTTTTGGTGAAATCTGTTTTGGCGGAAATGGAATCCTTATCCATACCGCCCGATAATCGTTTACTATTCCTCAAATCCATTCCAGATACGGTCCTTTCGGAACTTACTATTCGGTTGGAAGTTGCTTTCATTCTTGAGGAGGCGGGCCATTTCCCCGAAGCCGAATTGGAAGTTACCGCGGTTTTACGAGCGGACCCTCGTAACCTTAGGGCCCAGCAACTTGCCGAGTTTTTAAGCAGAGACAGGGTATTGGCTCCGTGGCTTAAATAAGCTAAAAGGCCGGAGAATTGGCTGTCTGAAATTCTTGAAACAGCTCTGAAAGTTTTATTGCGCTTTTTGTCTTTATTATTGCAGGTTTATAACGGAGTATTGCCTCCAAAGGTAACCGGTTTGACAGGCTTAATACCTCGCCGATTTTACGAACAGGAACACTTAATTGGCTGATACCTAAAGCCATAAGTAACCAATATCCAAACGGATCAGAGGCGAGTTCACCGCAAGCGGTTACCGTTTTTCCGTTTTGTTTAGCAGTCACGATAGCCGTGTAAATCAATCGGATTACCCCAGGATTGAACCGGTGTGAACTATGCGAACTAATGGGAGAGTCCCGGTCTACACCCATGGCAGACGCTGTTAAGTCATTGGTCCCCAACGAAAAAAAATCAACTTGATCACACCAATCCGCCATTAGGGGGATGGAAGACGCAGCTTCAATCATTACCCCGAAGTCCACTTTATTGTCGTATTCCAATCCATCAAAAATGAGCTGTTTTTTTACTTCAGTAAGTGTATCTATCAAAAAATCCAAAAGCTCGGTAGTGGTAACTAAAGGAACAAGAATCTTTGCTTGACCATTTTGGGATGCTCGTAAAATCGCTCGAATTTGTTCTCTAAAAATGGTTTGTAAAGAAGTGGACCGGAGGACATCACGCCAATCTAAAGCTTCCCAGCCTCCATGTTGAAGGTTGAGGATCCCCTCCACCTTGTCCGGGCGTAAATCAAAAGTGCGGATGGTTACCGTCTTTCCATTCATGGCATTGAGTAGTTTCCGATAAATGGATACCTGTTCTTCCTCGGAAGGCATAGACCTTCGGGCTAGGAAAAGAAATTCCGTTCGGAAAAGTCCAATACCTTGAGCCCCTAGGGTATAGGCTTGACTGGCTTCTGCCAAAAAATTGACATTGGCAAGCAACGGTACTGGGCAAGATGATGCATCTACCTTAAGGGGTGAATGGTCCTTGAAAGATTCAACAGATTTTATTTCATAGTTTGGAACCATCCAATTGGGGGGATTAATAACAACCCGGCCCGCTTGGCCATCCACCCACAACGGGGTTCCGCCTGGTATTTGTCTACTAAAATCGGGAAATCCACTCACCATGGGGATTCCAAGGCTTCTAGCAAGGATTGCCGCATGGCTTTGAGGCCCGCCCCTTTCGACAAC
Source organism: Gemmataceae bacterium (assembly GCA_009691815.1). Lineage (GTDB taxonomy): Bacteria > Planctomycetota > Planctomycetia > Gemmatales > Gemmataceae > SYLG01. The sequence goes on from SIAL01000008.1 coordinate 5,396, forward strand.
AATTCCAGCCAATCGATCTAGATCGACCGCGAAAAGTTCCATTACGGTAGATTCTCGACAAACTAAGACAATTTTTCCTGAATTGCCTGTTCGATCCTGTCCCTGGGGTTTCGTTTCATGACGCCTAAGCTGCCATAAAATACGATGAAAAACATCCTTTATATCATAAATCCTCTCTTGAACAAGAGGTGTTCGAATTTCGCTTAAGGCCCGAACATAAGCCTCCAATGTAGATTGGAGTGCCGATTCCGTGGTGGAACCATTTACAATGCAGTCGCCCAATTCTTTTACCAACGAGTTGTCTTGTAGCAACATTTGTTGGGCTTGAAGGATCGCCCCATGATATTCCCCGACAAGATTGGAAATTTGATGTGCTTGTTTGGCAAGTTCATCCCGGGCCGCCGACATTGCTTCGACGAGTCTCTCTTTTTCTCGTTCCTCGCCAAGATATATTCCAGATCCTTGACCGGCCCAGCCTCGTTCTTCATCCACTAAATAGGCTAGGCCAAGACCGGCTCCTGGGGAAAGACAAATCCCCTGGCGGGATTCACCTGACGCGGGGGGACGGGGGGAGGCCATTCCGTCCATGTGGATTGATGCTGCTACCCGTTCCAAAAGTATGGCATCGCCTACCAAAGGGGCTACTTGGGCCCCAACCGCCACAAGCATCCGAATTTCACCGGCGGTGAAATGGCGTGATTCCACCGTTTGCACTACCAAAACACCCTTTAGAATTCCCGTTTCGACCAAAGGTACACCGAGAAAGGTTTGGTACGCTTCCTCTCCTGCTTCGGCAAAATATTTGAATCGAGGATGATTGGGAGCATCGGGAACCATCACGGGCCCGAGGCGTTGAGCCACCAAGCCAGTAAGCCCTTCATCTACCCCCATACGCAACCGGCCACGCACTTCCGGCCTAAGCCCCAAGGTGGCCGCCAAAATCAATTCCTTGGTTTCAGCCTGATAAAGGTAAAAGGAACAAACCGCAACCTGAAATCGTTTTTGGATGAGGCGAACAATGTTTTCTAGCGTTTCCGCGGCATTGTGACTGTGGGAAACGAGATGACTTATCTCTTCAAGGGTGAAGAGAAGGTTACCATCGGTGCTGTTTTTGGGGTTAGGAGTTTTCATAATTTCCAGATTTAATTGGGGCAAGATGGCATACCGGGCATTTTGCAACACCTTGGGCCACAAATGTCCTTTGCGGTGCCGAAAGAAGGTGGAGGGGCAGGAAGGCTCCACTTTTGTTTAATGTCACTTGAGGAGCATTTCAGGCATAGAATCTCTTCCTTTCCAAACACCAATGTTTCAAATTCATTATTGCAATTTTGGCAAATGTATTCTCGCAAAGGCATAATCGAAGCTCCAGCAAAGGAAGTAATCAATTGCCCCGTTCGCTTTTCAAACGGGCACTTTCCGAAAGCAAAAATCGTTTTTCCTCATCCGTCAAACTTTGCATTCCAGAAAATGATATTTTTTCCAGAATGCGGTCCATTTCGTTCTCCGATTTCCTTGAGGAAGATTTTGCAGCTATCAAAATTGGAACCTTTTTGGGTTGTGCTTTTTTGGATTGGGGGTCGGTTTTCTTCTTGTTTTCGCCCTCATTTTGGAACAGGCGCAATTTTGGACCAACAACGGACCGTTTCAGATTACGAAAATATCCCGGTGGAAAGGGATTGGCATGGCTCGACCATACCCAAAAAGTGGCAACAGCAGCCCCGGCAAGGTGGACTTCCACAGCAACAATGGAGTTTCCTTGAAGGAATAAAAACAGATCAAAAGCAACAAAAAGCACGGTCGCAAACCAAAGGGGTACGGGTAACACAAAGAAAAGCAGAATGGATAATTTTGGATTTCGCCATGCGGCGGTTACCATTAGGGCCGTCGCCCCGCCCGATGCTCCCACACAAAGGCTGGGGGTGGGCCTAAATCCCAGCCAAACTAGGGCACAAAAAACCAGTCCTCCACACAAAGTGGCACTTAGAAAGATCTTGGCAACTTTTGTTGGACTGATTTCTCCTTCCAGCATGATGCCAAAAAACCAAATAACCAACCCGTTCATGAGAATGTGAAGCGGGTCTTTGGTGTTGTGAACGAATCCATAGGAAACCAGCCGCCAGATTTCGCCGTCACGGACCTTGCTGGGATCCAACGAAAGGATGAAAGAAAACGGGTCCCGCGGGCTAGTTAAAACCTGAAGAAAAAATACCCCTGCCAAGGCAAACACCAAAGGCTTGATGAAGCCACTTTTGGGTAAACCTATTCTTTCGCCCCAACGAAGCTGGGGCCTGTAATAATCACGGTCGTAGATTCCCATAAGGTAACCAAGGTAAATTGTGGCACACATTCCGACAAAGTTAGTCTATTTGAAACCTACCCCGGAAAGCCATACTTTTCGGGGAAGAGGAAAGGGCTAAGGAGGTTGGGCCAAAGTTATAAAGGAAGAGACCCTTTTATGAGTTATAAGCCACCCGTCCCAGTGACTGGAAAATCCATTCCCCAAGAGCCTTCGCTTTGTGCCGTGGTTGCTCGAACCCGGCATGGCGTCATGATTGATGAAATGCATGCCGCATCCTCGCAAGGGGCGGGAATGGTGGAACTGCGTTTGGATTTTTTGTCGAAAGCTCCTGATTTCAAAAGGCTTTTTGAAAAAAAACCATGTTCGGCCCTTATCACCGTTCGAAGGAAAAACGAAGGGGGTAAGTTTACGGGAACCGAGGCGGAACGATTGACTATCCTTCGTCAGGCCATTGTGTCCGGGGCGGATTGGGTGGATTTGGAACAAAATGTTGTTGAACAGGTTCCCAGATATGGGAAAGTTAAACGGATTGTCAGTTATCACAACTTTACCGAAACGCCAGCTGATATTTTTGGCATTTATGAGAAGCTATGCTCCTTCGATGCGGATGTGGTAAAAATCGCCTGCATGGCCAAGACGCCGGATGATATCTGGAGGGTTATGGAACTCTACCAAAATGCCCCCAAGCCAACCGTTGCTTTTTGCATGGGGGAAATGGGATTTCCAACCCGGATCCTGAGCGCCAAATTTGGGGCACCTTTTATCTATTCTACCTTCAATCCCGATAGGACCATCGCCCCTGGAATCCCCTTTTTAAAACAACTACGCAACCTTTATTGTACTCCAATGATCAATGCCGAAACAACAGTGTATGGCGTAGTTGGTGATCCAATTGCCCATAGTTTAAGTCCACTCATTCATAATGCAGGATTTCGCCAACTTGGCATCAACGCAGTTTATGTTCCTTTTATGATTCCCGAACGCTATTTCACCGAATTTCTTAAGGGAGCTCATAAATTTGGTGTTAAAGGATTGAGTGTTACCATACCCCACAAGGAATCCGCAGCCTACGCCGCAAAAGCCTGCGATTTGGTGGTTAGGTCAACCTCCTCGGCGAATACCCTCCTTAATCGGCCTTTGGGTTGGGAAGGTTTCAACACGGATTATCAGGGGGTGGTTGATGCTTTGGTTGGGGGATTACCCCCGTTGCCCAGTGGGGAACCCGCGGAATTAAAAGCAAGACAGGTTCTCATTTTAGGGGCAGGTGGGGTGGCTCGAAGCATTGGTTTCGCACTTCTCCAGCAAGGGGCAATTGTAACAATATCCAACCGCACTACCGAACGGGCACAACGGCTGGCAATGGTGCTTAATTGCCGTCATCAGGACTGGGTTTCCCGACATAATGTATTGGCCGATATTGTCATCAATGCCACATCGCTTGGGATGTATCCTGACGAAAATGCTACACCGATTCATGGAAGTTTTTTCCGACCCGGAATGGTGGTTTTTGACACCGTTTACAATCCGGAAAATACCCTTTTCCTAAAAGAAGCAAGGGAACGGGGTTCGGTGGTGGTGACTGGCCTTGAATTGTTCATTCGCCAGGGTGCGGCGCAATTTCAACATTTCACAGGAATGGCGCCCCCCGCGGAATTGATGCGTCAAGTGGCTAGGCAAGCGTTAACCCGGGTGATTACAAAGGTTCCGACCGTATGAATCCTTTTCCCATGAGAATTGCTTTGGTGGGAATGCGGGGATCGGGCAAAACCAGCTTGGCAAAGTGCATTTTCCAAAAATGGAACCTCCCCCTTTTGGATGCGGATGAGATTTTGGAATCCCGTTTGAACATGTCGATTCGCGAAATGTTTGAGAAACAGGGAGAAGCCTGGTTTCGAGATAGGGAGGTGGACTGCCTTGCTGAAATCACCAAGGGTGAAAGTTGGGTTTTGGCAACCGGCGGAGGGGTAATTTTACGCAAGGAAAACCGGGTTTGCTTGAATAAAAGGGCGGATGTAGTCTGGTTGGATGCAACCCCTGAAACATTGGCGGCAAGGGTCGTTGGGGACCCATGGTCCGATAACGGGCGACCGCCTCTGGATGGGACTTTAATGGTTAATACCAATCCTTCGCGGCCTTATGAGGCGGTTCGGGTGGAATTGGCAACCGTTTTAACAAGTAGGTTGGACCTTTATCGAAACGCGGCAAACATTCGGTTGGATGCCAATCAAGGATCCTCGGAACAATTGCTTGAACAACTCGAACAGAAGTTTGAAAATAGGATTGTACCAAAGGAAATGGATTGATGGATTTTCCGTGGCTTTGCATTTGGCTTTTACCGGTTTTCGTTTTGGGATCTGCGGTTGGAAGTTTCATCAATGTGGTTGTTGCCCGAATTCCAACCGAACGAAGTCTCTTATGGCCTTCCTCCCACTGTTTAAGTTGTTTTCGCCCAATTCGGTGGTTTCACAACCTACCAATCATTGGATTTCTTTGGTTGAGGGGCAAGTGTGGAAACTGCCAAAAGCCCTATTCCAGCCGCTATATGTGGGTGGAAATTGCCACAGGTTTTCTTTTTGTTGGCCTGTTCACCGCCGAATTTTTAGCGGATATTCGCGGGGTGGGTTGGCACAAATTGTTTCCTTATGAGATGAAATTTGGTTTGATTCCATGGAAGGGATGGGTTGTTTTCATTTGCCTTGCGATTTGCCTTTCGCATTTGTTGGCAGCCTCCCTTTGTGACATCCAGTCCCTGGAGATTCCCCTTCCCATTACCATCACTGGGACACTTTTTGGTTTGGTTTTAGCTCCTTTTACGGCTTGGCCATTCCCTTCGTTGGCTTTTTCGATGCCCCAAATCGCTTCGTGGGAAGACTTAATACGCAAATCACAAATCCCCGTCGGGATCATGCCTTGGCCATTTTGGTTGCCCTTGCCTTTGGGATTGGAGGCAGGTTCTTGGCAACTTGGCCTAATCGATGGTGTATTGGGAATGTTTGCCGGTGCTCTCCTTTGTAGGGTGGTCCGTTGGGTGTATTCCTTATGTAGGGGAATGGAAGGAATGGGCGTTGGAGATTCCGATTTAATGATGATGGCTGGTGCATTTCTGGGCTGGCAGGTCGTTTTGGTGGGATTTTTTCTTTCCGTAGGCCCGGGAATCGTCGTTGGCATTTGCCAAATTCTATTTAAGGGAACCCAATCCTTGCCTTTTGGTCCTTCCTTGGCCCTAGGATGTGTAATTAGCCTCTATTCGTGGCCGTGGATAGGTCCGTTGGTCAAACCGCTGTTTTTTGAACCCATAGTAATGGGGATTTTGGGTTTATCGTCTATTGTGATACTGGGTGCTTCCGGAATTGCATTTCGAATTCTTGGCGGCCCCTCAACTGATCCTTCGTCAGGTGATTCTTCGTCAAGTGAGGCTTCATGAGCGCAGATCTCGTCATTGTAGATTATGGCACGGGTAACTTGCGTAGTGTTCAAAAAGCCTTGGAGAACCTTGGTTACCCTGCGTTGATCTCTTCGGACCCAATCATTGTTGGAAAATCGGTTGCGTTAATCCTTCCAGGAGTCGGGGCTTTTGGCGATGGGATTGCCAATATTCGATCAATGGGACTAGAACAACCTATTATGGCCCATTTAAGAGCCAATAAACCTTTATTAGGGATTTGTTTAGGAATGCAACTTTTGTTTGAAATGGGACATGAGGACGGAATCCATAAGGGATTAGGCTGGTTTGCGGGGGATGTGGTTCGATTATCCCCCCAACCCGGACTTAAAATTCCCCATATGGGATGGAACAGAGTCCAATTTTCCAAAGGCAATAACCCAATGGGCAAAGTGCCTAATGGGTCCTATTTCTACTTTGTTCATGCTTATAAGGTCATTCCAAGTGATCCGGAAATCGTAGCCATGACAACCGATCATGGTACCTCATTTGTTTCAGGTGTGAGTCGGGGAAATGTATTGGCGACCCAATTTCACCCGGAAAAAAGCCAAAAATCGGGTGCCGATCTCCTAAAATACTTTGTCCAAGATATTGCGAGTTTGGTTAATGATGATTTCAGGGAAACGAACAGATGATCCTTTATCCAGCAATTGACATCCGGGGAGGCCGTTGTGTTCGGCTTATTCAAGGAGATTACAATCGGGAAACCATTTTTGGAAACGATCCCGTTGAAGTAGCAATCCGTTGGGTTAACGAAGGAGCCACTTGGCTTCACTTGGTGGATTTGGATGGGGCAAAATCGGGAAAACCAATTAACCTTTCTGTTGTTAAAGCCATATGCCAGGCGGTTTCTGTTCCCTGTCAACTGGGTGGCGGCATCCGAACGGAATCGGACCTAGATGCCGTATTCGACTCCGGAATAGCTCGAGCAATCGTGGGTACCCGGGCCATTGAAGATCCCTCTCGATTTGCCAAATGGTGCCACGCACACCCGGGGAAAGTGGCTTTGGGATTGGATGTGAAAGATGGTCTCCCAGCGGCTAATGGTTGGTTGGAAATGGGGGGAAGAACCTTGGATGATTTAGTTTGCGATGTGACTTCGCTTCCCTTAGCAGCTGTAATTTTTACCGATATTACTCGGGATGGTACTTTAACCGGTTGCAACATCTTGGCAACGGGCAATTTGGCAAACAAGATGAAACACCCCGTAATTGCTTCGGGTGGGATTTGCGAAATGCAGGAAATTAAGGAGTTAGCGAACCTTGGGGTATCCGGGGCGATTTTGGGTCGGTCCCTTTATGAGGGGAGCATCAAGTTGCCCGATGCCCTGAAATTAGCCTTAACTGTGGGATTGGGCCCAAATGGTCGATGAAATGAATACAATATTGGCACACCTGATTAGAGGTTTCCTCATGGTTCCACTGAAATCGATTGTCCTTGTCCTCCTTAGTTTGGTGGCGGCCCCTTTTTTTGCCTTCGGCCAAGAAAAAGCCAACGAAGCGGAAAAATCCAAGGAGACAGCAAAGCCCAAAGTGGTCAAGCCACCAACCTTGGCAAAAAAAGATTTCCCCGAGCCTTCTGGAAAGGACATCGAATTTCCAGCAGATGTCAAGGATTTAGAATACCTGCAAAAACGCGTTCAGGATTGCCTAAAAAAAGTTGATAAAGCGGTGGTGGGAATCCAGATAGGGTCAAGTGCCGGGTCAGGTGTAATCATCTCCGCGGATGGATATGTTCTAACCGCAGGCCATGTTTCGGGCGATCCCAATCGACAAGCTTCGATCATACTTCCTGAAGGAAAAAGGATTCGCGCAAAGACCTTGGGTTGGAACAAGGAAATAGACAGCGGTTTGATAAAGATCGAGGAAACCGGAACTTTCCCTTTTGTAGAGGTGGGGGATTCCAAATCGTTGAAAAAAGGGCAATGGGTCGTGAGCATTGGCCATCCGGGTGGGTATCAGCCGGGTAGGGCTCCTGTGGTCCGTGTTGGAAGGGTTTTGGAAAGAAACAACTCAGTCATTCGAACCGATTGCACATTAGTGGGTGGAGATTCAGGAGGCCCTTTATTTGACCTAGAAGGGCGCGTCGTGGGAATTCACAGTCGAATTGGCCCCTTACTTAACCTCAATTACCATGTGCCCGTGGATACATTTCGGGATACTTGGGACCGGTTGGTTTCAGCCGAGATTTGGGGCGGGAATCCTTTAGGGGCCTTTTTTAGTCCACGGGATAGAAATCTGCCATGGCTTGGTTTGGTTCTTGATCAAGAAAAAGATGGCCTAAAAATTAGTGAAGTGGTAAAAGGGTCCCCCGCTGAAAAGGCAGCCATTGCGGTTGGGGATATCCTGCTAAAAATCGCGGAAACGGACATAAAAAGCCAAGAGGAATTGACTAAGCAACTCCGTCAACGAAAAATTGGACAGGAAATCGTCCTTACCGTCCGCCGCAAAGGTGAAGAATTGGAAATTCGGGTTCAACTTGCCCGAAGGCCGGAATAAGGTTTCAAGAATACAGGATCTCATTTTGAGCAGGGGAGAACGGTCCTATGATGCGATTTAACCGGGTATCTGGTTTAGGATTTTGGTTTTTATTAACCGTGTCACAAGGCTTTGGCCCAAGCCTATTATCGCAATCCCCGGCAAAAACCGAAGTAAAACTTCCCGGAAAAGACAACTCGGCATACCTCGAAATTTTTAAACCTGCCATCAAACAGGTTGCCCCTGCAACAGTAAAAATTCTTTGTATGGGTAAAGAGGTTGCTTTAGGAACTGTGGTAGATCCGGCAGGATTTGTAATTACAAAAGCCAGCGAAGTGAAATATACACCAAAAATTCGCCTTAAAGACGGTCGGGAATTTAGAGCGGAAATTGTCGGAATTGAAGAACAACACGACCTGATGATGCTTAAGATTCCGTTAGATAAAATGACAGCCATTTCTTTTCCAACTACTAACAGTCTCTTATCCACTGCTGGAAAATGGGTCATTTCTCCTGGATTAGGCGATAATCCATTGTCCGTGGGCGTCGTTAGTGTTGCACCACGGGTTTTTGATCAAAAGTCCCTTCCAAGGATGCCAAGGGCTTCCAATTCTGGTTACCTTGGGGTGACCGCGGGGGAATCGGGGGAGGACGCCGGGGTGCGCATTGATGGAATGGAACCGGGAGGGGCGGCTGAAAAAACAGGGATGAAAGTTGGCGATATTATCCTTACCATCAAAAGCAAAAATGTTAATGCCCCTGAGGAACTTATCAACATTATGCAAACAACCCGCCCTGGGGAGGTCGTGGTGTTGACCTATAAACGGGATGGCAAGATTTCCGAAATGCGTATTTCTTTGGGTAAACGGCCCGCCAATAATCCCCGCGGTGATATTCAAAATCGGATGGGCGGAGAATTAAGCGAACGAAGGAGCGCGTTTCCCGCGATATTGCAACACGATAGTATTCTTAAACCCAACGAATGTGGCGGCCCTCTTTTTGACATTCACGGTAATTGTCTTGGGATCAATATTGCCCGGGCAGGCAGAGTTGAATCCTATGCCCTTCCCATTGATGTTATTGTTAACTTGGTTCCAGAGTTTAAGGCGGGAAAATACGCCTGGAAAGGACCATTGCCCGGTGAAATTGCCCTAAAGGAAAAAGTTAAAGCTCTTGAACTGTCTGTTAAGGAAGGGCTAACTTTGAAATCTGAGGCCGAAAACAAAGTCAAAACATCCCAAAGTGCCTTGGATAGGGCGGAAAAAAACCGCCGGGATGCAGAACGAAAACTTAAGGAAAATGAAGAAAGCCTCAAAAAAGCAAAAGAAGAAGAAAGTCTGGTGGAAAAGGAAAAATCAGATAAGAAATAAAATCTGATTTTCGAATACTAGGCGGGCGCTAGGCTAATGCTTTGTGCCCGTAATTGTTTGTAGTCCGTTTTACCAGATCCCAAAATAGGTATTCGTTCCACAATGACAACTTGATCTAAACGATAAATCCCACGAAACCCATCCTCCATTAAAATTTTGTTAGCTTCTTGAAGTCGGATTTGTTGGGTACTAAAGAGTACAATCCAGCGTTTCCCGTTTTCATCGGTTCCTTCAACAGCCGCGGCAGGTCCTTCTTCAGGTTTAGGAAACCTTCGGATAAAGGAATCCTCAAGGGCGGGTAAGGATACCATTTCCCCAGCGATTTTGATAAACCGTTTAAGCCTGCCTTCAAAATATAAATAGCCTTGTTCATCTTGGCGGCAAAGGTCCCCCGTTCGATACCATATTGCTCCATTCCGTTCAACAAAGGGATCTTCTTCGGCCCCTTCATAGCCGGGGAAAACAGACGCACTGTTTACTAAGAGCATTCCCCGCTCTCCCAAAAGAACGGTTTCATTGGTTTCTAAATCGATAATTTCCGCCTTCGTGCCAGGAAGTAAGATGCCAAGGCTGCCTGAAATAGCGGCCCCGGGCGGGTTTGCGGATACCACCGGGCCACATTCCGTGATCCCATAACCTTCCAAAATTTCCATTTGGGGCACTTTTTTGCGGAATTGTTCTGACAGGCCACTTTGCAATTTTTCGGCACCACAAACTGCAAATCGTAATGTGTCCAAATCACCTTCCGAGGAACGATCAAGGATCATTCCCAAAAATGTAGGTGTTCCCAATAAAACAGTTACTCGATAATTACGAATCTTTTTTGCCAAGGCAGAGCTATCCGTAGGGTCAGGGTGATGAACCACACGAATACCAAGGGAGAGCGGAAACAGAAAAGTAATCACCAAACCGAAACTGTGAAAAGCGGGCAAGAACCCCAAAAAGATTTCGGATTCTAAAAATTGAAGGTGGGCCGTGCCCGCTCTTTGGTTAGAAAGGAGATTATTGTGCGTCAGCGGAACAGCCTTTGGGGCTTTCTCTGAACCACTTGTAAAGAGGATAACAGCGGGTTGGTTGGGATCAATTTTCGGGAGGTTGTCCAAAAACCAACCGGGAGTGATTTTTGCCCGAAATAATAAATATAGCAGCGTGGATTTTTTGAGTTTTGATCGAATTTCCTCAAGAAAAACAGGCTCTAAGCCCGGAATTTCGATTCCAATCCGATCCATAAACCGTTTGGAGGTGAGGAATCGAACCACCCCGGTTTTTAGAGCGCATTGGGCCGTAATGGTTGGGCCCGTAGTCCAATTGAGAAGTACAGGAACTTTCCCGGCAAGAAAGCAAGCGAACAGGACCACATCATTACCAACCGAAGCGGGCAGCATTACCCCAATGCGTTTTTCCGGTAATTTGCAAATCTCTTCGGCAAGTGCCCAAGCCCCAATCAAAAGTCGTTGGAAACTGATCATTCCCGATAGGTCATCCGCAAGGGCAGGGCGGGTGGTGTGTTTCAAGCAAGAGTGTACCAAAGCCTCGGGTAGGGTGTTGCCTTGCATGGTTGCAATGCGATTGGAGCCGGCCTTTTGCTTCCACCCAAAAGGGGCGGGTTTGATTCTGGGTTTTGGTCCCGTCCCATGTGCCAACCCCCAAAGGGCTCCTAGGGTTTGCGGAACCTCGTCGGCATGAAAACCAAATCGTTGCTCCACATGAAGTGTGACCTCCGCTAGGTCCAAGCTGTCTATCCCGAGGTCACCCAATTTTTGTTTCGGGCCTGTTTCTTCCGGAGTTAACTTTCGAAGTAATTTCTCCTCCAGGGTTTGGTTTACCTCATCAACAACCCCCTGTTGAAAAGTTTTTGTGTCATAATCTTCGGTTTGGAATTCCAATTCGCCTAGATTTGGAAGAGTTGGCAAAAAAGGATGGTAGGGAATGAGAACGGGTTCGGGAGGTTTTGTTCCACCATAAAATTCCTCAATCAGCCTGTTAAGTCCGTTCCGATCAAGGGCCGAATATTCGTTCGGGGTCACCAGTCGAAAATGTATTTTGAGGTGGCGTTTGGGCATAAAGAACAGGAATGAACCCAATAACCAACCCAAAACAATAAAGCTTTGCTTCGTAAAAGAGGGCGCATTACCAGTGAAACCATAACCAAATCGGCTGCCCCATAATCCCTCAGTTCTAACTAATAAAAGGTTTGTTTCCGGAGCTTTGCGAGTTATTGCCTCAACACCGGAATTACCGCCAAGTCGATCAACTCCGTCCCGTTGAATTTTTCCTGATGGCCAAAGAATTTGGTTTTGCCCGATTTGAAGCCCCTGTGTGATTTTCAAAAGGGCAACTTTCATTCTTTCCCGGGCATCCACACTGGGTCGTGTTAAATCGGGAATGGGAATTGCATTTGCCAATTCTAAAAACGGAATCATCAATGGATTTTTCCAATTCCCTTCCCAGGAAAGGGGCCTAGGTCGAAGTTGGGACCAGAGTTGGGAAAAGACGATTACCGGGTCGGAATAAGAAGGGTGATTGGGAAGAATCAAGAGCCCTTTGGGCTCATGTCCATTAAGAACTTTTTGTAAACTATTTGACTCTACTCGATACCGTAACATCAAAAGTATGTTAACTACAAATGAAATAAAAAAACTAATAGGCGACATAATGTAAATGGTCATTTGGTTGGTATCCCAAAAGGATGGTTTTTTACTTCAAAACATTTCTTAGCTTTACTCAGGACATCCCACAGTGCCAAACATAAAAAAGAAATGAAAAATAGCATAAATGCCAGCCAAAATGCCCCCCACCTAGCGGCAAATGCCAAATCCTCTGGGGTGAAAACCGTTTTTTCCCCACGGTTGTTTGCCGCGTCACTCAAATCCGCCAATGACTGTGCGGGGTTTTCCAAGTAAAATTGAGCGTATGCCAACATAAATCCAAGCAGGAGTAAATGGCCGGCATAAAGGACTCGAAAGGTAGGAGACAAGAGGAGAAGTAATTTGGAAGGTAATTTGGAAGGTAATAGGAGGCAACCACCAAGCCCAATAAGGGCCAAAGCGATCAAAGTGCCAATTACCGCCTGATCCCAACTCAATGGTATGTTTCCTATTCCCGAAAAAAGCGGATGCCTTACTTGGCTTTTTGAACCCAAATTCCCAATACTTTGGCTACCTGTTCCAAACCCTCAGGCGAGCAATTCTCCGGGGTGTCGGTTACTCGGTGCCAATGTGGATAATCAAAGTCGATAATATCAATTGCGGGAATTCCCACCTGATTGAGGGCAATGTGGTCATCTTCCACCGGGGTGCTGCTGTATTTGTCACCCCGAAAAAAATGGCACTTCTGTTGGAGGGCGATGGTATAAATCTCGGTTACCAATTGAGAAGCATTCCACCAGCTATTTTGCTCCACGGGAAAGCGGGGATCCCTCCCCGCTATCATGTCCACCAAAACCGCACCCAGGTAGGCAGGGCGGTTTGCCCTATTTTTCCATGAGGTGGCGAAATATTTTGACCCATGGAAATAGGGATCCCCTCTCTCAAAAACATATTCTTCGCCATCAAAAAGAACCAAGTCCACCCCGCAGGGTGTTTTCAAATCTTTAAGGTGGGTGGCAAACTCCATGAGAAAAGCGGCTCCGGCGGCCCCATCGTTGGCCCCTGCAAACGATTTTGTTTTTAGCCTAGGATCGGTTTCCTGATCCGCAAATGGTCTGGTGTCGTAATGGGCACATAAAATGATCCGCTTGGTAAGTTCCGGTTGAAAAGAGGCAATCAAATTGGTCATGGGTACATCGCCCTTTTTGCTTCGTGCCCCGGCTCGAAATTCCTGACGAACGACCTTGGCACCACATTCCTGAAAATGAGTGCTAAGCAGATCCTGTTGCTTTTTCATCGCCTCGGACCCGCTGATTCTCGGTCCTAAATTGCAAATGGTTTTGATATGCTCCATGGCTTTTTTTGAATGAAAGGGCAATGGAGTTTCCACCGCACCCCCCGGCCGATTTTCAGCGAATTTGTCCGCCGTGATGCCTGGACTGCCCAAACTGAGCATCGAATAGGCCAAAGCGACAATAAGGCCCAAGCCACTCCAGCGCCAAAAACCCCATTTCGAGTCATTATTGGATTGCGTCATTTTTGGGGACCTCCTTTGGCTATTGGCACCGCTTCCTATCAAATCCTACCCAGATAATCCCATCATGGCGAGGTGAAACAGCGTTAGAATGAGGTTAAACGAAAAACAAAAACACCAAACTACCTTGGTAGGTTGTTTGGTGTTTTCGGCGGATGTTGATTGACGCAATCGAATTATTGACCACCCATAGGTTTAACGGGGGAGGTTGGTGTTGTTGCTGGGGGAACCGCCGCTGGCGCTTGTGTCATTTGGATTTTGGCGGATTTTCGCAGGTGTGTGGCTAGGTGTTCCCGAAGTTTTTCGGAATAATATTCTTTAACTTCCTCTTTTACTTCGTCCAATTTCACTTCTTTACCTGGTTTCTTTTCTAGGGGCAAAATCAAGTGACAGCCAAATTGGGTCATTACCGGGTCACTTAGTTGGTACGGTTGCAAAGCAAAGGCGGCTTTGGAAAAGGGTTCAATCATAGCCCCTTCGCGGGCAAAAAAACCAACATCGCCCCCCTGTGCTTTGGAAGGGCAAATGGACTTTTCCACGGCTTGCTTGGCAAATGCTTGGTCTAAAAGTTGCATGCGCATTTTCTCTCTAGTCAAATTGTCCGTCCCAGTGGGAAGTTTTGCCAACCCGGCGCCAACCTCCTTTTCCAAATCGGCGCGAATTCCAACGGCAACTTCCTTTGCAATCTCGGGACTGCTTCCTTCCTTGGTGTTTAACAAAATGTGCCGCGCCCTAACCGTGGTGCCATCAAAAAAATCTTTGTTGCCTTCAAACATTTGCCGAAGGACCATTGGGGTGGATTGTTTTTCAAGGAATTTTTCCCAACGGAGTTCGGCGGTTAAATGTTGACGAAGTTCAACCTCATCCAATTTCAACTCCATAAGGATTTTGGAAAATTCCTTCCCCTCTTTTTTGGCCTCCTCGGTCATGGCGGAGATTCGTGACGCAAGGTCTTTTTGCATAACTTCGATTTTGATTTGAACCAAATATTGCTCAATTAAAATGTTATCCACCAAGAAATCCAAAACCTCTTGGCGCATTTCAGGGCGTTTTTCTTCGGGGAACCGGTCCAAGGCACGATCTAGAGCCAGCTGGTTGATGCTTGCTCCATTGGCAACGGCAACAATTTTTTTGGGATCGCTAACTACCGGGGGTACCGTGGAGGCAGTAAATGCGGGAACGGCAGGTCCTTGGGCCTGTAAATCCATGGATGGAATGGAAATAAGGCCAAAAACCAAGAATCCAAACCGTATTTTTCGCATCATCCGACTCCTTTTCGCCGACTTTCTTTGTGTTTTCCCTTTTGGCTGCTATCGACATAACAGCCATTGGGAACGGAGTCGATAGGAATTGAAAAAAGCGAGCCTTTTGAGAGGCTTCGACAAAAACACCTCGCCCAATTCTGGTGGGCGAGGTGTAAATGGACATTACAAAAGGGCGTAAAACTAAGCTTTTAGCATTTGGTCATGGCGCATTCCGCTGGGCGGTTGATCCGCTTTGTGGCAATTAGCTAGGGCAATGGTGGCACCGGCGTGTTGTTCCATATCGTTGTCTTCCCATTCAATGGAAACAGCTCCATCGAAACCTACCCGGTTCAGTTCAACAAAAATATCCTCAAGCGAATTGGCATCACGAGCTGTCCCCGCCGTAACAAAATTCCAGCCGTTGCGCCAATCCCCCATGGATTTATGTCCACCTAATCGTCCTGCCCGGGTATGTTCACGACCTACCCAAACCCCTTTTACATGGACGCAATGAATTCGGTTTCCAAACTCGCGAATGAAATCCACCACGGACACATTTTGCCATTCCATGTGGGACCCATCAAGATTGAAACCGGTCACGGCGCCATAACCTGCCTTGTCCATGGCGGCTAGGTAATCATGTGCGGACTCGATATCACCCATGGCCCTTTCGCTGGGATGGCATTCAAGATCAAAGGTGGTTCCATAATGTTTGCAAGCATCAAGGACAGGGCCAAATCGTTCAACCAAAAGGTCCAAGCTGACATTGCGAACATCTGGAATGGGGTGCCCACCCAACTCGGTCGGAAGAGGCGGGAAAAGAAACCAATGGCTCCAACAATTAGCAGGGGATCCGGTGAAACCGGATAACGCAATTTTGCGATCCTCTAGTTTGCCAATGTAATGCGCAAGGCGAACAGAGCAAAGCAAAGAATCCAAAGCCTGTTTTTGCACCAAGGCCCCAACATCATCAGGAACATAATACGGGTTTGTCCGGGGAGGGTTATTGCCCTTGGAACGCCAAGATTTATATGCTTCCAAAGCTTCACCACCAACAAATTGCAGAGTTTTGGCGCTGGGTTCATCGCCTAGGGCTTGCCCCTGAAGGTGGGTTGCCAAAGTAAAAATTTCAAGGCCATTGTCCTTGGCAAGGGCGACGCGTTCCTTTGCGTAGGCTTCTGCCCCTTTATCATCCCGACATCGATTCAAATCCAATTCCCAAGTGGCTTCTTCCCAACCATCAAAGCCGGTGGCGGCAATGAATTTGACCCATTGGTCCATCGGAACATTCCCAAATTGTCCGCGAACCAAACCGATTTGATGATACGAGTGCTTTCCAAATCGATGTTTGGAAGTTTGTTTATGACCCATGCGAAATCTCCTTTGGAAGAATGGAAAACTTGTCTTATGTGGTTTAGGCTGTATCCCCTGTTCCGGCGAGAGTTTCTAGCCAAGTCGTTTTCGCTTTGGCAACGGAAAGGAGGGTGCTTGATTTGATTTGGCTGGGAATTTCCCCCAATCACCTTCCTTCGAAGGAGTGTGGAGGTCAAAGCCTTTTGTGGTCATACCTGTTTGAAGAGGACCACCGAATGGTTGTGTGTTGAGCAATCGGGGCAAACGGAATTGGTACATGCCCATGAGGGAAATCAACAAATTCGGAGATAGGGCCCCTAAGGGTAAGGATGTATATTGAAACTATGGATGCTGCAATTGAATGTGAAAATTTGACAAAAACCTACCCGGGAAAGCCTCCGGTTGAGGCAGTTCGAGGAATCTCGCTTCACATCAAGCGCGGAGAATGTTTTGGGATATTGGGGCCAAACGGTGCCGGCAAAACCACAGCATTGGAACTCATGGAAGGGTTATTGATTCCAACCTCTGGAACGGTTAAAGTATTGGGAAAAACTTGGCAAAAAGACAGCACCTGGTTGAGGGAAAAAACCGGGATCAGCCTTCAAGAAACCAAGCTCTCCGAAGAGTTGACTGTTCTGGAAACAATTCGGCTTTTCGCTAGCTTTTATCAAGATTCCGCCGATCCCAAAGACATTATCGCCCAGGTTTCCTTGGAGTCCAAATCGCTCTCCTTAATTGGTAAACTTTCGGGCGGACAAAAACAGCGGGTAGCTTTGGCTTGCGCCCTGGTTGGTAGGCCGGAATTGTTGTTCCTTGATGAACCCACAACCGGCCTTGATCCTCAATCGCGAAGGCAAGTTTGGGAAATGATTCAAAAATTTCAGGCCAAAGGGGGTACTATCCTCATAACCACCCATTACATGGACGAGGCCGAAAAACTGTGTGGAGCTTTAGCCATTGTCGATCAAGGAAAAATCATTGCTCAAGGATCTCCCGGGGAATTGCTTAAGGATTTTGGAGGCCAAACTCGAATTGAAGTGGATTTTTTAGAACCTGGACCTGATCCTCAATGGATTTCGCCCCACAGTGAAATTACCCACATGAGCGAAGTAAGTCCAAACCGATTTTTACTTCAAACCACATCTTTGATTGATTCCTTGCCAAAAGTGCTGGCGGCGGCAACTTTAACAGGCAAAACCATTCAAACCATCCGGACCCACCAACCAACTCTTGAGGATGTGTTTGTAGGTTTGACAGGTCGAAACCTGCGTGATGAGGTGACCGGTTCATGAATCCCGCACCTTTGAAAAAATCTTGGACCTCCCGTCCGTTACCACAAATGGTTTACACCCGACTCATAGAGTTTACTCGCGAACCTCAAGCGGTTTTTTGGGTCTATTTTTTCCCTTTGTTAATGGCCTTTTCTTTGGGAATCGCTTTTCGTGAAAAACCGACGGAGGATCTCTTAGTTTGTTTGGTTGGCAATCCATTGGCAAATTCCACCGGAAAACCACCCATTGCATCTGGATTTGTTTTTTCAAGGGAAACCATTGATGTGGCCATTGGCTTGCTTCGAAGGGGGCGGGTTGATGCAATTCTTGAATCCGAGGGGATAAACGGGGAGATAAAACTTAAATTTCACACGGATCCAACTCGACCTGAATCTGCCTTAGCCAAGGCAAAGCTTGAAACCCACCTAGCACACATGAATCAGCCTACTTTGGAACCGATCCCCGAAGTATTCTTAAATTTGGGAGGACTTCGTTACATTGATTTTTTGATTCCTGGGCTTTTGGGAATCAACCTAATGGGTGGTGGACTTTGGGGGGTTGGATATGCCTTGGTGGACCTTCGGGTTCGAAAACTATTAAAACGGTTTGCGGCAACACCCATGCGGGTTCGGGATTTATTACTTAGTATTGCCATTAGTCGGTTTATTTTTACCGCAGGGCAAGTGATAATCCTGTTGGGTACTTCTTGGCTAGTGTTTGGTGTTCAAATTCGTGGTGGATTTTTAGATTTTTGCATCATCGTTATTTTAGGTGGTTTTTGTTTCCTATCCATTGGGCTATTGGTGGCAAGCCGAGCAACAAAATACGAAACCGTCAACGGCATTATGAATTTAGTAATGCTCCCGATGTATGTTTTTTCGGGAGTTTTCTTTTCCGCGGAACGATTTCCGGAAATGTTGGCTCCGGTCATTCGCATTTTGCCTTTAACCGCCCTCAATGATTCGCTTAGGGCGATTATGAACGAGGGCAGGTCCATTACAAGTCTGGGATTTGAGGTGATGGTGCTAGGATTATGGACAGCTGGGACTTTAGCCTTGGCTATGCGGCTTTTTCGGTGGAGATAGACTACCTTCGCCTTTGCTCCTCGTGGTTTTGCCCCTAAAAATACCTTTTCCTTAAGAATTGCGGGAGTATCTGTCTTGGCCCTGATCGTTCAAAAATTTGGTGGTTCCAGCCTTGCTAACGCCTCAAGGGTAATGGCGGCAGCCCGAAAAGCCATTAAAGCCAAACAAGCAGGTAACCAGGTGATTGTGGTGGTATCCGCCCGAGGGGACACCACGGATGACCTAATTCAGCTGGCAAGGGAAATTACGGACAATCCTCCGGCCCGCGAAATGGATATGCTTTTGGCCACCGGGGAACAAATTTCGATTGCGCTTTTGGCTATGGCGATTGCCACTTTGGGCGAAAAAGCTGTCAGCCTCACCGGGGCACAAGTTGGCATTGTTACAGACAGCACACACACAAAAGCACGAATTCGAACTATTTCCACGAATCGAATGCGCCAAGCGTTGGCGGAGGGCAACATTGCCATTGTTGCCGGGTTTCAAGGGATTGATGAAAAGGAAAATATTACCACTCTTGGCAGGGGTGGGTCGGATACAACTGCGGTCGCTCTAGCGGCGGTCATGAAAACGGAGGGAGTAGAGGGGAATAAAGTAGATTGTGAAATCTACACCGATGTCGATGGCATTTACACCACGGATCCGCGGTTGGTTCCAGAAGCCAGAAAAATTGACTTTATCAGCTATGATGAAATGTTGGAATTGTCGTCGGTAGGCGCTGGTGTAATGCACACAAGGAGCATTGAATTTGCTCGAAAATTTAATGTGCCCGTACTGGTTTGTTCGAGTTTTGGAGATGCGGATGGAACATGGATTATCCCCGAACAATCTTGGATGGCAAATACCCCGGTGCGAGGTGTCGCCTTAGTGAAGGATGAGGCACGAATTGCCATTCTTAATGTTCCGGACCGACCCGGGATAAGCCACCAATTCTTCACCGCATTGGCATCCCGAGCAATTGTGGTGGACATGATTGCTCAGAATGTTAGCCAAAATGGCAAAACAACGATTGGTTTCACGGTTCCGACCGAAGAATTGAAAAACACTTTGGCCATTTTGACTCCATTGGCATTGGAACTTGGGGCAAAGGTAGAAAATTCGGGCGAGGTTTCCAAAGTTTCGATTGTTGGCGTGGGAATGCGAAGTCATATAGGCGTTGCACAACGAATGTTTAATGCCATCGCAAAAGAGGGAATTAATCTCAGGATGATAACCACCGCCGACATAAAAATTTCGGTATTAGTGGAAAAATCAGAAGGAATCAAAGCACTTCGAGCGGTCCATCAGGAATTTGGTTTAGGCCTAGTCGAAAACAATATTAATCCGGGCGATCGCCATGCCAAAATGGGTTGCAGTAACACTGATTTGGCGTCCATTACCAGCAGACTTCCCAACATGGAGGACATCCTTGTAACCGAAGTTACTGTAGAAGCAGATCAGGGCCGGATTACCGCCTTTCATTTGCCCGATCATCCGGGAACCTGTTCCAGTATTTTTGGTTCCATTGCCCAGGTGGGAATTGTGGTGGATATGATCGTTCAAAATGTTCATACCAACGGGGTCGATTTAAGTTTTTCGGTGCCCTCTGGTAACCTCCAAAAGGCACTTGAAGTTACCCAAAAATGGATTGGTATTCATGCCAAAAATGCCACGGTAGCCGCGGATCCAGATATTACCGCCATTCATGTACACGGGGTGGGAATGAGGACCCACACGGGGGTTGCTTCGAAAATGTTTGGAGTCCTTGCCGACCTGGGTATCAATATCAACATGATCAATACCAGTGAAATGAAAATTAGCGTGGTGGTTGATCATGACAAAGCCCAATCGGCAGTAATCGCCTTGAAGGAAGTGTTTCTAATTTCTTGAACCTAAATTGCAAACCTTGGGGACGGCACTCAAATATTTCCGGGTAGACTTCGGGCATTTTTTTTGTGTTTTGCCACCTTTTAACCGGTAATCGACCATGGTCTGCTCTGGGAAAAGAAGTAGTAGATTTAGATACCTTTGCAATTCTAGCCTACCTAAACCACTAATTGCGAATTTCAGCATTTCTGGTCTTTTTAAGTCAATTTGCAGCTGCCAATATGCCCACCACAATCGTTTCTTCCCCAATGGTTGACCGTGAGG
>SIAL01000009.1 GCA_009691815.1 Gemmataceae bacterium
TATGTTAACGGTATCCGCACCGGCTACGGCGGCACCCATGAAGGCGGATTTAAGTCGGGAATCGCCCGGGCTGTCCGGGACTATATGGACACCCATGAGATCAAGATCAAGGGTCTAACTATCACCGCCGAGGACATCCGGGAGGGAATCATCGGGATCCTGTCCGTTTTCGTGCGGGATCCCATGTTTCAGGGGCAAACCAAAGACAAACTTAACAATCCTGAAATGGCCTCATTGGTGGAGAATTTTGTTCGCCCGGCACTTGAGTCATGGCTCAATGCAAACAAAACAGCGGCGGATCAAATCATTGGTCGGATTGTCCTTTCCGCAAGGGCAAGGCTTGCAAGCCGCGAGGCCGCCACCGAGGTTAAGCGCAAATCCGCTTCGACGAGAAGGCTCAACCTTCCGGGAAAACTGGCCGATTGCAAATCCACCTCGGTTAATGAAACCGAATTGTTTCTGGTCGAGGGCGATGGTGCCGGTGGCTCGGCCAAGCAAGGACGCAATAACAGGATCCAGGCGGTCCTCCCCTTAAGGGGCAAAGTATTAAACTGCGAGGGAATGCCCCTTGCCAAAGTTCTCACCAACCAAGAACTCAAGGACTTGGTCTGTGCCATCGGCACGGGTGTCGGGGATAAATTTGACTATTCCGGTCTTCGTTATGGCAAAATCATCCTTCTGATGGACGCCGACGCCGATGGATACCACATTTCAACGCTCCTTTTGGTTTTCTTTTTCCGTCACCTTCCCGATCTGATTCGGAAAGGGAATGTGTTTATTGCCGTTCCTCCCCTATACCGGATCGATGTGGGGAAGGAGACCTATTGGGCCAAAGACGACCGACACAAAGAGGAAATCCTCTCGGGTTTACGAGCCAATGCCAAGTTTGAAGTGAGCCGGTTCAAAGGGCTTGGTGAAATGGATGCCAAGGTGCTTTGTGACACGACCCTTGATCCCAAGGTCCGGACCCTACTCAAGATGGAGATCGATTCCAACCTCGAGACGGATCAAACTTTTGTGGACCTCATGGGCAAAGACCCTGCTCCCCGCTATCGGTTCATAATGGAACAGGCCATTTTGGCTTCGACCGAGGATCTGGATGTTTAATTGTTGAGGCCGGAGGACGAAAGGGAAAGAACTCTTGTCCTTCGGAATTGTGTTCGGTTGGCTTGTTATAGTCAATCACTGGCGGAACTGGGTTGGCAAAGCCCAAGGCAAAGGTCGGCCAGGTCGGTGATTTTATAAAGCAAATGGAGCGGGTCCCGCCAGGACTTTGGAATCCCTTCCAGACCGTAATAGGCCCCTGCGATTTGTCCGTAAATCGCTGCGGTTGTGTCCGCGTCGTCTCCCAAATTCGCCGCTAAAAGGCACCCTTCCTGAAAGGAATCGGAACGGGAAAAAGCCCATAGTGCGGCCTCAAGGGATTTCACCACAAACCCGGTCCCTCGAATTTCGGGAGGATCTTTCCTTAAAAAGGAACCCCGGGCCACCTCGTCGATTTCCATGCACAAGGGCTCCTGTTCCCAATAGCCGCTTTCAGGACAATAGCCTGGAAAAAGGAGTTGGGATTTGTCATGACCATGGAGCGCCCCAAATAGAAGGCCGGCAAAATATCGGCAGGCATCCACCGCAGTTTGGGCCCCGTGCGTTGTTTTGGAACTTTCACCGGCATAGTAGATCGCCTCAAGGGGATCATTGGCAAAGGCCATCACCACCGGGGCAAGGCGCATCAGGGAGCCATTCCCCGCGGCATTGGCATCGGTTGTTCCGGCCATTGGATCGCCTGTGATTTGAAAGCGTGACAGGGAATCCCGGGTTGTTGACCCAATATCAAAACAGTGCCCCGTGCTGCTTAGGTGGCCATGGCGCCACCAGCGGATATACCGGTGCATTTGGTCCAGTGGATCGAAAGTTCTTGTTTCCACCAAGCTTTCGGCAAGGCAAAGCGCCATGGAGGTATCATCCGTCCATTGCCCGGCCTTGAGTCGAAAGGGTCCGCCGCCGACAATGTCGGTGATGGGTTCAAAGGAACCAGGGGGTTTGAACTCCACCGTGGTTCCCAAGGCATCCCCGACAGCGAGGCCAACGAGGCAACCCTGCCATCGGGATTGGGGAGAGATTTGTGAAGTCATTGGAAACCTTGCAAGATATGAATGTTGTTTTCAGGAGGAGAAAAGAAGCGCACCCGTCGGCTGTATCCCAAGCTGCGATTATTCCAAAGGGTCAATCCGGTTTGAACGGAAACAAACCCTGAACGGTAGGCAGGGTTTGTGATGGGTGCGAAGGGACCCCAAGGAATGGAAGCCAAATCTGGCCTCCATGGGTATAGGTTCGGTTGGAAAGTGACCCATTTGGCATCGAAATAAGCTGCTAGGTCTTAACAGACTTGTCCCGAGGGGAAAAACCAAAGGCATTGGCCAACCGCCCCGGATCAATCGACATACGGATCCGCTCCCAAATCCTTGAGGGTTTCAAGCCGATGATGTTCGTAAGCCATGAGGTCGAGACGATTGCGGAAATGGCGTTTTTCGACATTGCGCTGGGCTTTGGTAAAAACCGACGCGTATCCTTGCCATCTGGACGAGGTGTCCCGCCCGGCCTCGGCTCCCATTCGCCCGATCCGTTCCTTGCGAGCCTCCCCCAATCCTTCCAGCAATTCGTCCTCAAGGGACACAAAAAACTGTGCCGATCCGGGATCCCCTTGACGGCCCGAACGACCGACAAGTTGGCGGTCAATGCGTGCCGCCTCGTGGCGTTCGGTACCAAGCACATGGAGCCCACCCAATTCGAGAACCACGGCTTCGGGCTTGATGTCGGTGCCTCGACCGGCCATGTTGGTCGCGATGGTGACCCGGCCTTTTTCCCCGGCATGCTCCACAATTTGGGCTTCTTGTTCGTGTTGTTTGGCGTTGATGACTTGATGATCAATTCCCGCCAAGGACAATTTTTTGCTAAGCCTCTCGGAACGATCGACGGATCTTGTGCCAATCAGGATGGGTCGGCCAATTTCGTGTAATTCCTTGACGGAATCGACAATGGCGTCGAACTTGGATTCTTCGTTGGGAAACACCCTGTCCTGAAGCATGGTGCGAATGCAAGGGCGATTGGTGGGCAAACAGACCACCCAGATTTTGTAGACGCGGCGGATTTCGATACGGTTTTGCCGGGCGGTTCCCGTCATCCCCGAAAGCTTTTTGTAGAGCTTGAAATAGCTTTGAAAGGTGATTTGGGCGGCGTGTTCCGTGGGAAAGGTGATGCTAACTCGTTCCTTGGCCTCAACCGCTTGGTGCAATCCTTCTCGCCAGGTCCGGTCGGGCATACGCCTTCCGGTGAACTCGTCGATGATAACGATCTTGCCCTTTTCGATCATGTAGTGTTGATCTTTACGAAACCGGTAATGGGCTTGAAGGGATTGTTCGATGGCTTCATGGAGTTTGTCCATCGCCTGGGAATTGGGTCCCGTTGGGGGGCTGGAATAGCGGGTTAATTGGCGGCCCGCGTTGGTCAGTTCCAGTTTTTGTTTCTTGGCATCGAGGGTGAAATGCTCCTCATATTTCATCTTCTTTGCCAGATCGTCCGCCCAATTGTAAACCACCGATTCCTCCTCGGTGGCTGGGCGATTTTCGCCGCTGATGATCAGCGGGGTCCTAGCCTCGTCGATGAAAATATTGTCCGCCTCATCGACCAATACGAAATTGAAATCCCTTTGCACCCTAGGGTCTTGGACGGGCTGGTTATCACCTTTTAACCATGGGCTCCAGAATGGTGTTTCTTGGGATTTGGCGGCGGCCAATTTAAGGCGGTCCCTTAGAAAATCAAAACCAAACTCCGAGGCTGTCGCATAGGTAATATCGCTCCGATAGGCTCGTTGGCGGTCGAGGTCCTGCATCTGTTGTTGGAGTACCCCGACACTTAATCCCAGCAGTTCGTAAACGGGCTTGAGCCATTCCGCATCCCGCTTGGCCAGGTAATCGTTCACCGTGGCGACATGGACCCCTTTCCCCGTTAATCCGTTGAGAAAGGTTGGTAAGCCCGCAATGAGAGTTTTTCCCTCTCCCGTCGCAACCTCGGCGCAAGCACCTTCGTGAATGACCATACCCGCCGCCAGCTGGACATCGAATGGCCTAAGACCTAATACCCGCCTTGAAGCCAGGCAGAACAAAGCAAATGCCTCGGGGAGGATAATGAGCAAGGATTCCCCTCCTCGGGCCCGGCCTTTCAGTTTTAGGCTGGTGGAGGTGATTTCCTCATTGGTCAAGTTTTCGTATTTTTCTTCCCAGAAGCGAATCTTGGTTACCTGAAGGGCGGCTCGACTCAAACGCCTTGTCCAAGGTAGGCCAATAAGGGCGTTGATTTGGTTAAACGCAGTCCTCCCGAGCCGTCCGGGAATGGACTGATGCCTCAATTCCGCCAAATGCTCGCCCAATTTTTCAGGCGATTCCGTGGAAAGTCCGGCCAAATGGCCTTTATTTCGATAACCCCGGCCAGAAGTTGACACAGATCGTGAAGTGGACACGGAGGCCCCCATGGAATTTGAGCTAGGTACCCAAGAGAATCATAACCATTTCGAGTTTGATAAGGGGATAGCAATAGGTGTGGAAATGGGGTGTAAGTGGAAAACAAGCCCCCCGGAGATTCGATTCACCTCTCCCAGCAAACCCAAACCACCCGGGGGAACTTGTAAGCGTTGTATATCAAGCAGAAGCGCAATGGGTTAATTACATTGTTGCGACTAACCGCAAGGGGCCATTTCGCTTCTTCAAAAGGGGTTCAAAACCATATCGTTTTCGTTCAAACCAGATTGGAAACCAGAAAAAGGGTTATGCGGCCGAGCTATCCGCCTCTCCCACGAATAGCCCGACCACAATAACTTTGTCCTGCTGAAGCTTGTCCAGCCCGACAAATCTAGGATGACGCAATCTCCGGGCCAAATGGACAAGAAATGAACCGTCCGTTTGATTTTTGACATAAGATATTGATAATTAAGGCTTTACAATTATTAAAAATGAAAGTCAAAGGGCTAGAAAACTTGCCTTCGTCCCCTCCCTGCCATTGTTCTGATCGATGGATGCTTAAATCCTAGGCAACCGATTCGTTTTTCATTCCCCACGGGGATTGTTCCAGCTTCCCTTGGAAACCAACTGGAAAACCGTGGGTAGACTGCGATAAAAGCTAGAGTAGAACCGCGGGAGGAACCCCGCCTTGGGAGGATTTCTGTGGCCGAACTTGACCCCTTGGTGCCAAATCTGCTTGCCAGTTACAAGGAAGATCCAAGCACCGTCCATACAGACCAGTTGCCCCTTCCCTCCCGGGAGGCGGTGCTTTCCATTACCAATGATTTGTTGGACCTCCTTTTCCCCGGCTATTATCGCTTTCAAGAGTGGGAAGCCAAGGTTTGGTCTTTGGAAGTTTCGGCGATTTTGATGCGTGTAACAAATGCGTTGAGCGTGCAAATTCACCGTGCCTTTCGGCATGAGCAGACCTGTCTCGAAGGCAAAAAATTGGCGGGAAAAAGCCAAGCCATGGCGATTACCCGTGATCTGCTGGCAGGGATTCCGGGCCTTAGGGCGATTTTGGGGCAAGATGTCAAGGCTGCTTTTGAAGGGGATCCGGCCGCTAGAAATTGTCAGGAAGTCATTTTTTGCTATCCCGGCATTGAAGCGGTCGCCATTTACCGGGTTGCCCATGATTTGTTCAAAATGGGGGTCCCATTCCTCCCCAGAATGATGACCGAACTGGCCCATCACAAAACAGGAATCGACATTCATCCGGGTGCCCGGATTGGGCCCGGTTTTTTCATTGACCATGGAACCGGGGTGGTTATTGGCGAAACCTGTGACATTGGCCGCAATGTTAAGCTCTACCAAGGGGTAACCCTTGGGGCACTTTCCTTCCCAAGGGACGCTTCGGGAAATATCATTCGAGGAAAAAAGCGTCACCCTACCTTGGAAGATGAGGTGGTTGTTTATGCCAACGCCACCATCCTTGGGGGCGAAACCGTGGTGGGCCACCACGCTGTTATTGGTTCCAATGTTTGGCTAACGGAATCGGTCAACCCCCACACGACAGTGAACATGGAAAAACCTTCACTTCGGATTCGCCAACCTGGGATTTCGGGCCGTGAAACCTAATTCCCCTTCGCCCTTAATGGTGACCATTGATCCGGGTCATCCGGATACCGATGCAATGGACATTCCAGCAACGCTTTTGCGGGAGGGGGGCTTGGTTGCTTTTGTCACGGAAACAGTCTACGGACTTGGTGCCAACGCCTTGGACCCCCAAGCCGTGGCTCGCATTTTTGAAGCAAAGGGCCGACCCTCCTCCAATCCCTTGATTGTCCATGTAGCCGATGTCGATACCGCCAAACAATTGGCGGTTTGGAACGAAAGGGCCGAAAAACTGGCCATCGCTTTTTGGCCCGGTCCCCTAACCATTGTCCTTCCCAAAACTGCTCTCGTGCCAAACTCGGTAACTGCGGGTGGAAACACGGTGGCTTTGCGAATACCCTCCCACCCAGTGGCCTTGGCCCTTTTGAGGCGAGCCAACTGTCCCGTGGCGGCTCCCAGCGCGAACCTGTCCAATTCCCTTTCCCCCACAAGGGCAAACCATGTCCTAGCTTCTTTGGGAACTCGGGTGGACTGCATTGTCGATGGTGGGGCCTGCTTGGTTGGGATTGAATCCACGGTGGTCGATATATCCGGGATGAAGGTTCAAATCCTGCGTCCCGGTCACATAACAGCCACCCAGATTGGCCAAGTTTTGGGGGAACCGGTTCTTTTTGAAGTAAATTCCTCAAAAGATGAGGTGGCCCGGGCCCCGGGCAATTTGCCTCTGCACTATGCCCCCAAAACCCCGCTGGAAGTATACCTTGCCGTGGCCCCTTGGAGGGCGAGGATTGCCCAATTGAAATCTCAAGGATTGCGGGTTGGTTGTTTACCCGATTTCGTGGAAAACAAGGCAATTAGTGGGTTTGAGAACCCTTCGGATTGGGAACATTTCCTTTACCAGCGCCTACATGATTTGGATAGCCAAGATCTAGATTTTCTTTTGGTTTGGGTGCCAGGTCAGGGGGAGTCTTGGGAGGGGATTTTGGATCGTTTGCGCCGGGGTGCTAGAAATTGCGAAAATTTGATTGGCAATTAACCCTTTTCGTAACCCCATGGGTTGGGTATACTCCCCATTGTGGATCCCCGTGCGAAGATGGTCCCCAAGGGGGGAAAGGGCGAGCGGGAATCCCTCCACGATTTGGAATTGCCCAAAACCCGAAGCCTAAGTTCCGTCACTTGGGCCCACACACAATGGAGAGTGTCGTATCCGACCGTTTGACCGATCTGGGCCGCCCCCCGCTGTAGACCGCGGCCCTCGAATGAACGACCAAATTCGAATCAGTCCGATTCGCCTTATCGGCGCCGAGGGCGAACAGCTTGGCGTAGTCCCCACCCTTCAAGCCATGGAAATGGCTCGTGAATCCGGTCTGGATCTGGTGGAGGTTGCCCCCAATGAGCGCCCCCCCGTTTGTAAGATCCTCGATTATGGCAAATTCCGTTACCAGCAATCGCGCAAAGAAAAAGTCAAAGCTCATCAGCAAAAGCTGAAGGAAGTTCGGGTTCGCCCAAAAACAGGGGACCACGATATTGACACCAAAGTAAATCAGGTCAAGCGGTTCCTTGACGACAAAGACAAAGTCCTATTGTCTGTTCAGTTCCGTGGTCGCGAAATGCAGCACCTCGAAGAGGGCAAACGCGTTTTGGACCTCATGCTGGAAAAATTGGTTGATGTGGCCAAAATCGAAAAGGCGGCAACCATGGAAGGCAAGCGCATGACGGCCATGCTAGCCCCCAAATAGGCATTCCTGTCCTTTGGCAAATAAAAAGAAAGCCCGGCAACCGCCGGGCTTCCTTTTTTGGGTGGGTGGATCGGTAATAGGTGGTGAAGCGGCCTATTTGCCCGGAATGTCCATCATGAAAAAGTCTCTGGGGCTTCGGGTGTACGGATTATAACCCGAGTTCATCTGGATTTGGGCGGGGACCATTCCCTGGAAGGGCATATAGGGGAGACAAGGGGGCATAAACCATGGCGGGGATGGGGGAAAGGATAGCCCCTGACAGCCCAAGCACAAAGGATGCACCGGGGTAGGGTAGGAATAGATTCGGGGCTGATTCTTTGGGGTGGCAACAGTCACGGGCTTTGCCGCGGGCGCGTCCACCACAACAGGAGGAGCTAGGGCGGCTGGGGCGGCCAAGGCGGGTAGCGCTAGCGGCTTTGCGGGTGCCCTTGGGGTTGCCAAAGGAGGTTCCTGAGCAAGGCCCAAGGCGGAAAAGCCCAAAGCCGTCAAAAGGGCCACACTGTGCTTCAACATGATCTGGGTTTCCTCTCCAAATGGACCAACAAGGTAGAAATCGGAAAAAGGACCTAGGAGAATGCGGAGAGAAGTGCTTGTTGAGAGAAATTGATGCATGGTTTAAGGCGGATTGTAGGAATTGTTCAGGCTGGAATGAAACGAAGACGGACCTGCCGAGGGGTGGCAGGTCCGTCTGTGAAGCCCCTAGTGGGGTATTCGGGTTGTTTATTGGCCGGGTCCGGGCATCATGGCCCCGCCGCCTTGGCCGCTGGGAATCGCCCACTGCATGGTGGGGCTGACAAATACTGGGGCATAGTTTACCCGGCCGCCGCAGCCGCCGTTGATCTGATACCCATGGTTTTTGTAGTAGGCAACCCAGTCGATATTGTCGAGGGCACCGTAGTAGTTCTTAAGCGCGCCATAATAGTCGTGCCAGAACTTCTGAAGCCTTTCCTCCTCGGGGGTCAGGCCTTTATACCTTTTGGCGAAGATATTCCACCAAGGCTGATAGCCACTGTAGGAAAGCTCATGCCATCCGGCATTTGAATAGCTGGCCGAACCAAAAGCCATTCCGGCCAGCGCAACTGCAACCAAGACAAACCGTTTCATCGCGACTCCTTCCACGATGGATCCGACTCATGCCGGGCTGGGTGGGTCGTGAGCCGATCCTCGGCATCCCCCCCTTAATCCGGAACCCGGGAAACTCCCGGGCGATGTCGCAGGTAATCCTCACCAGCGTCATCCGATGCTTTATCCATCGGTTTGAACTAACCGGCTTACCCGTGCCAATCGGTAGAACAGGGTGAAAAAGGGAATCGTTCCGGATGGAAGGATCGTTAGGATGGGATTATTTAGCCAAGAATGCCCATATCCCCAATTGGGCTGGGCAACCTTTGTCGAAGTCCTTTTGGGAAAAGCGGGAATTACCAAAGGCAATCCTTTAGCTTAAATCCCACCCTAATCGCGACTGAATCAGTTGTCCCAGTTCGCGAATACACCACGGAGTGGATCCTACCGCGAGCTTTTGGGTTTTCAAAACAAGCCCGGCAATCTTTTTGTGGGCCGATAGAATGGTGCTGTGTTGCCG
This sequence comes from Gemmataceae bacterium, assembly GCA_009691815.1. GTDB lineage: Bacteria > Planctomycetota > Planctomycetia > Gemmatales > Gemmataceae > SYLG01. The sequence continues at coordinate 9,429 of SIAL01000009.1, forward strand.
TCCAAACCATACCGCCACCTCTTTGGCGGTTGCGCCGGTCAATTCTTTGGCAAAATACATCGCCAATAGTCTGGCCTGACTCGGCTTGGGGGAACGGCTTTTGTCTTTGATTTGTTTGACCGAGACACCTACCAATTGGCTAATTGCCTCCACAACATCCCCAACCCCGATTACTTTTCGGTTGCTGCGATGGTGGCTTTCCGTTAAGTTGCGAATCATGGCTTCGGTGGGCGGGGTTCCGGTGGCCCAAGCAAGATGTTTGATGGTTTGAACCATCCCCTCACATTCCCGGCCCGATCCTCTAACCCGCCGAGCTATTAATTCCAGCAGCCCATCTTCCAGGCAAAGCTTGGGCGCCTGCGCCAAGATCTGGGCTAGGAATAGTTGCCTTTGGCCAATGTCCATGGGGTGAAGCCCACAAACCAAGCCCCCACCAATGCGTGTTTTCAGTTCCCCAATGATCCCCGCCGATTCTTGGGGCGTTTTTTGGAGAGCCAATACCACCGTGGCACCAAGTCGGGACAAAGCGTCAAGGGTGTTGGCAAACTCCTCTTGGGTCCGTTGCTTGCCAACAAGGCCTTCAAGGTCATCCACCAACCACAAATCCAAGCTTCTCATCCGTTTGCGAAAAAAGGACTGCTTATGCGTCCGCAACGCATCCAAAAAATCGTTGGCAAACTCCTCCGCCGTTTGAAGGAGAATCTTTGAACCCGGGAAGGAGATTCGGCGTTGGTGGGCCATTCCTTCAAGCAGATGGCTTTTTCCCAACCCTGTGGATCCATGCAGAATCAACAGGCGATGAGAATCCATTTCCCCGGTGGCAAAACCCTTGGCGGCAAGGACCGCGGCCCGGTTTGATGTGCTGGTAACAAAATGGTCCAGACGGCGGACTTTCCGACGATGCCGAACGGATGGGTTTTCGCGACCTTTTTGCACCTCTGGCCGAATCGGCTCGGAGTCCGCTTGAACCGAATGCTGTTTCGAGGGCTGGGCCGAGGGGGATGGTAAAGGCGGGGCTTTGGCGGGAGTGCGGGTTTCTTGAAACAACTCTGGGGCGATGTGAAAAACCACACTGGCTTTTTCACCGAGGATTTTTTTGGCGGAAAGGATAATTTCTTTTCCAAAGCGACCTTCCATCCATTGTTGGAAATGAAGGTTCGGCACCCCAATACGCAGCTGCGCCCCAATCAGGTCCAAATGGGTTCTTCCCTCAAACCAAAGGGAATACCTATCCGGCCCGACACTTTCGGTCAGGGTCATCCGCACCGCATCAAGCGGAGCGCTTTGCACAGAAACCAATGGAAACCTCCCTACTGAAACAGCCAAGCTGCGCAGAGGTGGATTGCAAAGGCGGAAAAGGGATGGATCGGTCGGGAAACCAAATCCAAGGAGCACCCGATGGACTGATCCTAAAAGATGTTTGGACCTTCGCCAAGAATCGAATCCAAACGATTTTTTACGAAGTGTAAACTTGCTCCATGTTGTGCGCTTAACCCGTTGGCAAATATAAGATTAGAGCGTGATAAAAAATAATCTTGAGGTGCCGATTTTCTCGAATCCCGTTTTTTGGTAGGCCCTAAGGGCGGGAAGGTTCCCGGCGTCTACCATGGTAGTCATTGCGCCCTTTTTGGGCACCTCAAAATGAAGAAAATCCGTAAGGAATTCACAACCCAAATTCTTGCCCCGAAAGGACGGAATGAGACCGAAATAGGAGATTGTCCCTGTTTGGGGGAAATCGAATAACCCCGACTCGGGAAGCTGTCCTAATAGGACCCCCACGGCGAAATCCTCCCATTCAAGGATCCAGCATGGGCTATTCTTGCCGTGAATCTGTATTAAAGAGTCCCAAGCCAAGGCGTCGGAACGAAAAGGGGTCAACGCCGGGCAATCTAGGCTGCCTGACATGGTTTGCACGGCAATATCGCCACAGTCCTTTGCTTGGGACTTGGCCCATGACCTCTTTCCAAGGGTTGGTGGGGTAGGGGAATCCGTGGGATATTGCCAACGGAGATCCCAAAACTCGGCGATGGGTGCGAAACCATTGGGGAGGGATAGGGGGGGGCCGTTGGCCGGTCTATCCGCCTTCAAGAATTGGACCATCGGACAGCCCAGTTGACGAAACCAATCTAATCCTAGGGTCCAAATGTCTGGACAGATTGGCTCAAAAACCGAACCCGTCCCTTGAGGGGTTGTGCCCAAAAGGTTTGTGGGCCCCATTAAACACGCCCAACCTACCGGCCCCGGCATGATTACCAAACAAATCAACCACTGGGGGTGGGACGAAAGCACCCATATTCGTGCGGGATTATGCTCTAAAAACCGGGGCAGGGGACCGCCATGACTGTTGTTAGTGGGCCAAAATTCCCTAGGGATTTCCACCCCGGTAAGTTGGGCTTTCCCCATAAGGTTATTTGTCCTCGGTGGGGTCTGGTTCAAATTCCACCGACCTAACTGGGGCATGGGCCGGAGCAAACGGGCCACTTGGGATCCGTAAGGGCATACTGCTACCAAAGGCTTCCCGGCTGGAGTGTTGGGTGGGACCCACTCCCAAGTCGCCATTTAGGAAAAAGGTAAATAGCTTGGGGGCCTTTAGAGGTTGTCCTCGGCCATTCATACCCATGGGCGTCCGAACGGCGGAATATTGGAACAACTCGCGATGGGTGGAGAGGTTGTAATAGGGGTGATTGGATTCGTACCGGACCCGTGCTTGGGTCAGGGGGCCAACCTCGGCCCTTGCAACCAGCCCTGAAAAACCAACAAGGGCCACGACACCCACATAAACTAAACCACCATGAAAGCCCTTAAGGATCATACCGGAACTCCCGTTGTATTGCCAAGGTGAAATCAACCATGGTCGTTATCGACAGGAAAGGAAGGGTGAGGTTACCTGGAGAAAGTTTTCGTTTTGCATCACCTAGTGTTTGGCAGGATTGTAGGGATTTTGGTGTAGGATTTGCCATGAAAGGGTGCCAGATTGCCCTTTGGGAATTAAAACAAGGACAGCCTTGGTGGGCAAAATCCCATTTCCAAGGACACCAAACTAACCCAAACAAAGGGGTCGACCATGTCCGATGGGGTTCATTGTGCCAACCCGGCCTGTATGCAGGTATTTCCGACCTCGTTACTTGTGGACGGTACCCTTTATCAATGTCCCGGCTGTGCCACGCAGTTTGTCTTTAAGGCTCCCGAGCAAGAGTTGCCAAGTGTCGTGGCCCCTGCCCAGCCCATCCCCGCAGAGACCCCAACAGAGGGTCGAACGGCGGCACCTCCAAGGGTGGATCAATGGTGGATTCCGGCCTTAATAACGATTGTTGTTGTCTTGTTGCTGGGTTTCTTGGCCATGATTGGCATCAAAATGATGGGACCCTCCGGAGGGGGGACACACGACAATTTTTCTCAAGCCAACTTCTCCATCAAGCGCCCCGACGGTTTCACCAGGGATGCCGGTCAAGAGCTGGATTTTCAGGTTGACCTTGTCTACACCGGATCCGAGAAAAAGCTGATTTGGGCCGTTCTTGCCAAAGATTTTGGCGGCAGGGTCCCCTCGAATCGTGAGCTTGTGGAATTGGCAATGGAAAAGCTTCGACGCAAGTTTCCCGAAAAAATCGAATACGAAAAACGAGGCGATGGGGATGAAACCATCGCAAGTCTCCCTTTTGCGGCCCACGATTTCCTGGGCAAAACCTCGGATTCCGAGGAGGTTGCCGGGGAGTTTTTTGTGGGAACCGCCAAGGGAATTGGTTATGTTTTTTATGGCTGGACCCGGCCCGAAGATCGGGATGTGGCCAAGCCCGTCTGGAAGATCGCTCGAAACGCGTTTTCCCTTATGGAAACCCGCGGCAAATGGACCCCCGAGGCGGTTAATCTTGAAATGGCCGAGGGGAAGGGCTGGGAGCTTCGTTTCGACAAAAAGTATTGGACTCAAGAGGAGATTTCCAAGGACCTCAAAGAAACGAATCCCAAAGCCGTCCTTCGTGTGGAAGGTCGCATTCCCGGGCGAAAAATCTATGCCGGAGACATGGCGGAAGCCTATGTCATCGTTCTTGAGGGTAAGGGAAACCTCACCGACGGAGTAACCCTTGCCAAAAAGTATTTGACCGATTTGGAAAAACCAGTCGACGAATCCCCCACCACTTTGGAATCCACCTTGACCTTGGAAGAGGAACAGCTCGACAAAAAGATCGAATCCAAAGGCGCACCCCAAATGAGGCAGCTGCTTCGGTTGCTTGCGAGTGGGGATGCCACCAAAATCTATTTGATTCAGGTAGGAGTGGGAAATAAGCAGACTGTTTTGCTGGCGGCAAGCTGCCCGATCGGTGCCAGAAAACTATGGGAAGAAAACCTAATCAACCTTGCTAACGGTTTAATTGTGGAAAGTCACTGATTCGAAAACCGATGGGACCTAGGGGAATTGCGGCAATCCAATGGATCGCATCAAGGTCGGGGTGTTACCCCGCCCGCAATAGGATTGGGATTTACAGGGGTAATGGGTTGAATGCTGCGTGCCGGGCCGGTTGAAGGTGTGGTGGTAGGGGTGATTGCACCGATGGTTGTTCCAGGGGCGGGTGTGGCAATCGGGGTAATGGGGGTTTCTGGCGCATGAAGTGGAACCAGTCCTTTCCCCCGGTTTCTCAGGTCACTTGCCTTTTGAAGAATATCATTGTTGTTAGGCATCTGTTGAGGTTGCAGGGTATAGGAAAATCGATGTACATCGTTGATTTCCCAAGGGACCAAATTCTCGGCAATGAAATCCAATGGGATATACTCGTACCAAGGCGCCGGAATCTTTTGCTCCACATGAAGTGTTTCGTATCCATCTTTGACCAACGAAAAGCGGTAATTCCCGTAAAATACGACCGAATCGTCGACCGGAGTGGTGCCGATGGGCTTGCCATCGCGATAAACCAAAGCCCCTTGAGGCTGGGAATCAATCGTATACTTGCGCGTAACACAGCCGGTGTTTATCGGGGCCAAAAGCGCGCCGATCACAACGGTCCAAACCCAAAGTACCGATTTCGCCCTGAACAATGCGCTTCCCTTCCCAATATATGCCGGATACCAACGGTGGGGTCCATAGTCCAATTGCCCCGCCAAGGTCAATCCCAACCAAGGCCGTGGTATCAAACCGGTGACGGAGGTTCAAAAACAGCATGAACCTCCCGGACATTTTGGAAATCCACGATACTCATGTCGGTCTTCGCCGGGCGGTCAATCAGGACAGCATGCTGGTCCAGTTGGCCCAAAATGAGGAACAGTGGCAAACCAAGGGTTCGCTTTTCATGGTGGCGGATGGGATGGGGGGCCACAAAGGGGGAGAAAAAGCCAGTCAAATTGCCGTCCAAGAGGTTTCACTTGTCTTCGGAAAAATGCTGGCAATGGGTCATGACAAGGCCCTTCGCCGCGCCCTCCTCGATGCGAATCAAAAAATCCATAAATGCGGGAAGGAAAACCACGAATTCTTCAACATGGGGACCACCGCGTCCATTTTGCTTCTTACCGGCAAAGGAGCATGGGTAGCCCATGTGGGGGATAGCAGGGTTTATCGCATTCGTGAAGGGATGGTGGAACAACTCACTTACGACCACAGCTACATCTGGGAGGTTGCCCGTATTCACAATATTACCCCCGAAGATGCGGCGAAGAAAGGAATCCTCTCCAACAAAATCACTCGATGCCTTGGCCCCGAACCGGAAGTCTTGGTCGACCTCGAAGGCCCTCACGAAATCTTGTTGGGAGACACCTACCTCGTTTGCAGCGACGGTTTAAGCAACAAGGTTACCGACGAGGAAATGGGCCTTATCTGTTCCCAAATGGAGCCAAAGGAGGCGGGGGAGTTTCTCATTGATCTCGCCAATAGCCGAGGAGGACCGGACAACATTACAGTGGTGATCGCCAAGGTTCCGGGGAAATCCGAGGAACACGCCCCCATGGTTAGACCCACGATGAATCGGCCCTCTATTGTTGATAGGCTTTTAAAATGGAGCTGGATACCGTTTTTAATTATTGGATTATTGATAATTTCCGTTTCGTTGTCTTTTTATTATAATCAAATAATGAGTTTTGAACCCAAATTTTTCGGTTTAATCATGATTGGCACCAGTTTTTTTGTTGCCAGTGTCTTGGCCTTTTATTTCAGCGAAATGAAAAATCGCACCCAACTGAATCCCCTGGAATCCCAGACGGTGGGCCTGCGCATTCATCGTCGGGCGTTATTCAATGGTCTTGCCCAAATGGAAAAAATCTTGTTGGGCCTTGAGGCTCTTATTGTTGGTTTGGAGCGTCAAAAAACCACCAATCCCCAATGGAACAATATGCTGACAAAGGCTCGAACCCTTTTGAAGGAAAGCAACACTAAAGACTCCATCAAAATGGTCGGCAAGGTCCTTCATGAGGCCATTTTGATGGTCCAAAACGCCAAAAAACCGCCCCAACTTTTTAATTGATCCATTCGTTTTCCCCTGCCAAACTTATTCCTCGCCGAATTCTCCCTTGCGGATATCGTAAACAGGGATCGTTGAACCGGATTTTTCCGGTTAAAAACGCCAAATCAAAGAGGCTCCCGCAACATGGTAAAAGCCACCAAACCCAGCAAACCAATCCTCACAGCCAAGGCGGCCAAATTGGTGACACCGGGTCGTAAGGTCAAGGGAGTCAAAACACCCACCAATTCCGTGCCCACCCGAATTGGGGTCCGTACCGCGGAAGCCTTGGTGGAGGGAGATTTGGGTTACCTTTGTGCCGAACCAGAAATCGTAATCGGAGATCTGGATGGCCCCGTGGGTACCGCCCTTGCCACACTTTTGGGAAATCAGGTTGCCGGGCATACCAAAGTGTTTGCCATCCTAAACTCCGGCGCCCAGGTCAAACCTGCCACTCTTATGGTTTCCAAAGTGACGGTGACCAGTTCCCGTTATACCAACATCCTCATGGGAACCGTACAGGCCGCCATTGCAAACGGGGTCTTGGATGCGGTTCGCAAAGGGATCATTCCCAAGGCCTTGGCCAACACCATCGGCATTGTTTACAGTGTTTGGCTTGATCCGGAAGTCCTCAAGGTCCCGGTGGGAAAAGTCGACCATGAAGGACTCTTTGCCGTTCACCGACAAGCCACTTTGGAAGTGATTCAAAAGGCCATGAACCACGAACCAACAATCGATTGGCTCCTAGAAAATCAGGACAAAGTGGAACACTACTTTCACGAATGCGGCAAGCAAGGACAATTTTGATCCCTTTTATTCAATAAACTGATCCCGTTTCTTTGTCCCGATGGGGGGAGAACCATGTACGCCTGGATTTTTCTGACCGCGTTATGGACTTCCGGTTTGGAACCCGCCCCGAAGATCTCTCAAGGGGTGAGGGCACCATGGGCCGGGGAGGGGATTTCGCCTAACTTGGCTGAGGAACTGTTCAAATCGCTACCTCCTGGGCCGATCCGTTTGGCTTGGGGCCGCCAAGCCCTTTGGCTTTCGGTCAAAAACAAAAGCCTTTTGGAACGGGGCATTACGATCGGGCCTTTGGAAACGGGTAAAGGGGCGGTGATCCTCCTTATTGTCGAGGGCAAACTGCATTGCGGCCCATCAAAATCCCACCTGGATCCAAGTCTTGGGAAAATGCAAGTCTCCAAGGACGATTCGGTGATTATCCAAATCCCGTGGGTGGAGCTCTCCCTTGCGGGGGGCCGACCCGAACCGGGGACAAAGTTTTGGGTAAAAAGTGCCGATCAGCCACCCCAGCCTCTGGTTTTCCAAGGCCCCCAATACAATTCCAAACCTAGTGCAAACCTTGCCCCCTTGTCTGGGGGAGTCCTTCCTTGGAGCGGGACACCTGACCTAGGTCTCCCCTATAAGACCAAACCCGTCTTTACCGAGGGCAAATATCCCTTTCCTGTCAGCCTCCTGCCCATTCCAGAAACCAATGCGTTTCTCGTCTCCACCCAACCCGGCCCCTATGCCCAAACGGCCTTGCTTCATTTCGATGGCAAAAATCCTTCCAAAGTGCGCACGGTCCTTGAACTCGACGCGGTGATTTACGATGGGGTATTTCATCCAGACTATACCAAAAACGGATACCTCTACCTCGGGGCCAACGGCAAATTTGGCAAAGAAACCACCCACAAAACCCGAATCACCCGGTTTGAAACAACCCAAATGGGAAACTTCGAAATCAAAAAAGATTCCGCCAAAACCATCATCGAATGGGAGTCCAATGGCCACAACGGTGGGGCGGTTTGCTTTGGTAACGATGGTTTCCTGTACATCACTTCGGGTGATGGGACTTCGGATTCAGACATCAATCTTACCGGGCAGGACACCACCAAGTTATTGGCCAAGGTCCTTCGCATCGATGTCGATCATCCGGACCAAGGCAAAGCCTATTCCGTCCCTAAGGACAATCCGTGGGTGGGCAAAAACGGTTTCGTTCCCGAGGCTTTTGCCATGGGGCTTCGTAATCCGTGGCGGATTTCCTGTGACAAAGTCACCGGAAATATTTGGGTTGGTAACAACGGACAGGACCTATGGGAAACGGTTTACCTTTTGGGCAAAGGGGACAATTACGGTTGGTCCATTCTGGAGGGAACCCACCCGTTTTATCCTGATCGCAGGGCCGGGCCCAAACCCTTCGCCCCTCCTGCTGCCGAACACCATCATGCCGAGGCCCGGTCCCTAACCGGAGGCGTGGTCTATCATGGAAAGCTCTTTCCCGATCTACGGGGTTCGTACATTTATGGGGATTATTCCACCGGGAAAATTTGGGCTATCGCTCTCCCTCCTAAAGGCACCAAGCTGCCCTTGGTTCCTCGTGAAATCGCGGATACCAACCACCAGATAACCGGTTTTGCCTTAGACCACCAAGGAGAGTTGTTGATTCTGGATCACCTAACGGGAATTCATACTCTTCAGCCCAATCCCATGGCCGGCAATCGTGGCACCTTTCCTACCCAATTGAGTCAAAGCGGCTTGTTCAACTCGGTGGCCGATTATCAATTGCGCTCGGACATTTTTCCCTACGAGGTCAATAGCCAGCTTTGGTCCGATGGGGCGTTCAAGGCAAGACATTTCTTTGTACCCGATCGCAAAGGAAAAGACGGAAATCTCATCCCCCAATCCATCACCCATGCTGGTTCGGGGCCATGGAACTTTCCTGACGGAACCGTGTTAATCAAATCCTTTGCCCTTGAGTTGAAAAAGGGGGTTGCATCCTCCCGCACCTGGATTGAGACTCGGTTTTTGGTGAAGGAGGACAACGAATGGACAGGGTATTCGTTTGCTTGGAATGAAAACAAACAGGATGCGACTTTGGTGGGACCTATGGGGGAAACCAGGGGGTTTCAGGTAGACCGCCCCGGGGTGGACGATCCCAAACCCCAGCAATGGCGGTTCCCCAGCCGCGCCGAGTGCATGGTTTGTCATACCCGGGCGGGAGGATTTGTTTTGGGCCTTTGTGATCTTCAGCTCAACCGGGACATTGTGACCGAAGGGAAAAAGGTCAACCAAATTGCTTGGATAGAATCGAAAGGCAAGATTACCTCCAACTGGGGAAATGTTCGAGGCTATCAACTACGCGAGCGGGGAAAACAGTTGGGGCAAAAGGACGCCGCGCTAGAGGGGTGGGTTAAGGCGCGAACTCCGGAGAAAGGTTTTCAAACCCAAGGAACGCTGCTTGAATCCGACCCAGAAAAAGGAGCCAAACTTCCCAATCCCTTGGACCCCAAAACGGGCTCTCTCGAGACTAGGGTCCGGGCTTACCTTCATGTCAATTGCGCTCCGTGCCATGTGGAGGCAGGAGGCGGGAACTCAAAAATTCGCTTAGATTTTGCCGCAAATGCCGCCGAGATGAAATTGATTGGCATCAAACCCAGCCATCACTCTTTTGGTCTTAAAGACGCCGAGTTGATTGCTCCCAATGCCCCGGAACGATCGGTTTTGGCACATCGGATCACCACCACTGGCGATGGTAAAATGCCACCCCTCGGGCGAAATGTTACCGATCCGGACGCGGTCCGTTTAATCGAGGAGTGGATCCGTACTCTTCCTCCAACCAAGAATTCCCCACCCAAATGAAAGGGATGAGCCTTCCCATAGACCAGGTGATTCCCGAGGCAATCGCCGCCTTGCGTGATCGCCGGGCGTTGATCCTTTCGGCTCCGCCTGGCACCGGAAAAACTACCCGGTTTCCTGATAGACTTTTGAACGAGCCATGGCTCAAACAAAGGATCCTCTTGGTGCAACCACGGCGGGTGGCGGCCCGCGCTGCGGCGCGAAGGATAGCCATGGAACGCGGCTCACCATTGGGTGGGGAAGTGGGCTACCATGTTCGTTTGGACAAAAAAATATCAAGGGATACCCGACTGATCGCCCTAACCCCGGGCATCCTCCTTAGGCAACTTTTGAACGACCCTTTCCTAGAAGGGGTTTCCTGCGTTTTGTTCGACGAAGCCCATGAGCGAGGCTTGGAATCGGACTTGGCAATGGCCATGGTTGCCCTGGCACGAACTACAGTACGACCGGATTTGGCCATTGGCATCCTTTCGGCGACGCTGGAAACCGATCGTTTTGCAAAATGGCTGGAAGCACCTATCGTTGTGGCTACAGCCCCAATGTTTCCCGTGGAAATCCGATACGCTTCTTTGCAAAAAGACAGACCGTGGCTAGATCAGGTGGCTCGCCATGTGCGCCTATTGGCCTCGGAAACATCCGGTGATGTACTCGTCTTCCTTCCAGGGGTGGGTGAGATTCAAAGGCTGGACCGCCTGTTGAATGATGTCTTGGGTGTGGATATTCTCCCGCTCCATGGGGAACTCGATCCTGAAAAACAAGACCTAGCGCTTTCTCGGGGCATTCGCCGCCGCATCGTCCTTGCCACCAATGTGGCCGAATCCTCCGTTACGGTGGATGGGGTAAGGGTGGTGGTGGACACAGGGATGGCTCGTTCGTTGGTTCACGACCCATCTACCGGATTGGACCGACTCGAATTAGGCGAGATATCCAAAGCCTCGGCGGATCAAAGGGCCGGTCGATCAGGCAGGCAGGGCCCCGGAATTTGCCTAAGGCTTTGGAGTCTCGAAAACCATAAGAGTCGGGTTGAGCGGACCGCGCCTGAAATCCTCAAGTTGGATCTTTCAGGCACCCTTTTATTGCTTTTGCATTGGAACGCCTGCCCTGTTTCCGAAATACCGTGGCTGGAAACTCCCTCCGCCTCCGCTTTGATCCGGGCCCGGGAAACCTTGGCTTCACTTGGGGCGCTTCAGGGGGATGGACTCTCCCCGTTGGGGTCACGCATGGCCCAGATTCCCATGGATCCCCGTTTGGCACGAATGCTTCTCGAATCCGCCTCGTTGGGAGTTGCCCCGGAGGGAGCGATCTCGTCGGCGCTTTTGACCGAACGAAATCCCTTTGGACGACTTCCCCGTGAGGGAATCGACTTCTTTCAGGAGGTCGATACTTTGAGGCTTTGGGCGGGGATGGATGGGGCGGTTGATCATGGCCTTTTGCTCAACCACCGAGACGGTCAGTACCTCGACCGAATTGCCGGATTATTTCTCAAACAGGCGGGGATTTCGGTTGCTGGTGTGACCCCATTGAGCGATTGGGAAGAAGGCTTGGCAAAGGCCATGGTGGCCGGATTTCCCGACCGGGTGGCCAAACTTCGCGAAGGGGGCCGAAGGCGAGCCGTTATGGTGGGGGGCCGAAGTATTCGGTTGGAGGTGGATTTGCCCGGAAAGGGTGAGCTGTTTTTGGCCCTCGAGGTTGAGGATTCGCAAACCGAGTCCAGAGCAAGAAAATTTTTGCCCATTGAGCAGGGTTGGCTGCCTCAACGCCTCCTTTCTGAAAAGATACAAACCGGTTGGAACAACGATAAAACCGAGCTATTGGCCCAAAAACAGTTCCTTTTCCAAGATCTTATCCTCAGAGAGCATCCCGTTCGACCCGAAGACCCGGTTGCTTTGGCAAGGTTATTGGCCGAGCGCGCTTGGGAAAAACGGGCCGAAGTTTTGCCCTTACCCGACTCCCCTGCCGGGCAGTTTCTCCAAAGGCTTGCCTTACTTGCCAAAGCGTGTCCAGAGATGGACCTGCCCATCATGAATGATCTCCTTCTGAAAAATTGCCTAACCGAAATGGTGCAAGGATGCAAAAGTCTGGAACAAATTCGGGAAGGAGAATGGTTGGAGGCGTTTCTATCCCATTTGGACTGGGCCCAGCGTCAAGCCCTTGAGGAGGAGGCCCCGGCAAAAGTGACTTTACCCAACGGGCGAACGGCTTCGATTCTCTATGAAGAGGGGAAGGCACCGGTATTGGGGGCCCGTATTCAAGATTTTTTTGGTTGGGATAAGACCCCAACGATTGCCAAAAAACGAGTAAAACTGCTGCTTCATCTTTTGGCCCCAAATGGCAGAGTGCAACAAATTACCGATGATCTTCCGGGGTTTTGGCGTGGTTCCTATGCCCTGGTTCGCAAGGATATGAAGGGCCGGTATCCCAAACATCCTTGGCCCGAAGATCCCTGGACCTCGGATCCGGTGGTGCGAAAGGGACCCAAACCGCGCCCAACCTAATGGCCCCCCCCGCCCAGTTTTCTAAAAGTTCTGTTTTTTTAACAAGGAAATGGTTGCGGATCGAAGGGGTTTACTCTAGCTTAGCTTCGCAAACCTGATTTCCCTCATTTGTCGGGGGCAGATCCATTTTCACAAAACTTCATATTTGGGGGTCTTCCTATGACCATTCGGGCTACACGCCGCGGGTTCATTAAATCGTCCGCTGGCATTTCTGCGGGATATTTCATTGGGGGTTCGCTAACCGGGCGGGCCGAGCAATCACCCAGCGAAAAAATTCGAATTGCGGGTGTTGGAGTGGGTGGCAAGGGGGACTCCGACATTAGCCAAGCAGCTATGTTTGGGGATGTTGTTGCCATTTGCGACATTGACGAAGGCCACTTGGAAAACAAAGCCAAGCAGATGTCCAAGGCCAAAAAATTCTTCGATTTCCGCAAAATGCTCGAAGAAATGGACAAAAGCATCGATGCGGTGGTCGTCTCCACCCCCGACCATACCCATGCGGTTGCCGCCGCCATGGCGCTTCGACTTGGTAAGCATGTCTATTGCCAAAAACCCCTGACCTATACCGTCAAGGAAGCTCGGGTTTTGCGTGAACTGGCCAACGAGAAAAAGCTCTGCACCCAGATGGGTAATCAGGGAACCGCTCACCCGGGACTTCGGACCGGTGTGGAAGTCATTCGTTCGGGAGCCATTGGTGATGTGGCCGAACTCCATGTTTGGACTAACCGACCCGTGTGGCCTCAAAGCCCCTCGGTCACCAAGCGACCTGCCGAAATCCCCGTCCCCGCTTCGATTCACTGGGATGAATTCATTGGGCCCGCCCCCTTTCGCCCCTTTGGTGGCGACAAGAACCAGCGTGGCCGGTACACCTATCACCCCTTCAATTGGCGGGGTTGGTTGGATTTCGGCACCGGTGCGCTTGGTGACATGGGCTGTCACACGGCAAATATGGCCTTCATGGCAGCCAAGCTGGGTTATCCTAACAAGGTAAGTGCAACCAGCGAGGCAATTAACGCCGAGACCTACCCCGGTTGGGCTCATGTGATTCTCGATTATCCCGAACGCGATGGTTTGATTCCGGTCAAGTTCCATTGGTACGAAGGCAGAAAGGATGGAAAACTGGTCCTTCCTCCTGCCGAACTTCAGGCCAAGGTCCTTCGCAAGGATGAAAAGCTGGTTAGCTCCGGTTCTATCATCGTGGGCACCAAGGGCATCCTTTACAGCCCCAACGATTACGGCGCCGATGTCCGCCTTTGCCCGGAAAAGGAATACGAGGGATTCAAGAATCCCCCCAAGTCCCTTGCCCGCAACAAGCGTGGCGATGATGGTGGCCAAAAAGAAGAGTGGATCGAGGCCATTCGCAAGAATGACCCCAAACATGCCATGGCCAATTTCAACTATGCCAGCGTGCTAACCGAATCGTTGCTCTTGGGCAATGTCGCCATTAGGCTTGGCAAGGCCTTTGAGTATGACGGAGTGAATATGTCCATTAAGGACATTCCGGATGCAAACCATCTCCTCCATCGGGAGTATCGAAAGGGTTGGACCCTTTAATTGAGTAAACCAAAAGGGGGCCATTTGGCCCCCTTTTTTTATGCCTTGTTTTCACCCCACGGACCTTGAATCCCACCATGCGTAAGAGCCTTTTGTTTTTCGGCCTGTTCCTTTTTGGTTGCCGGTTTGTTAGTGCGGACGGCCCCTTGGACAACCTTGCGGAAAAGGTAAGGCCGGTCCCACCGCCGGGAATGGATATCCCCATCAAAGAGGCCGAGGAGCTAACCGCCCTGAAGGACAGGCTGGGAAGGGAAATCGAGGCCGCCAAAAAACAATTGGCCACCAAACCAGCCCAGTTGGGTCTTCTTCCCGATGTGGAAATCTTCCACAAGGCGGTGGATTGGGCCCTTCGCTTTCGCGAATTCTACGAGCCCAAGGAATTGGGCCATGCTCGCGAACAGCTAATCCTTGGCCATTCCCGCTTAATTGAGCTGCTTTCAGGCAAGGAACCATCATGGTTGAACCAAACCGGGTTGGTCGTCCGTGGCTACAAAAGCAAGATCGACGGCTCGGTGCAGCCCTATGGCCTTAACATTGGGGCCGCCTGTAAGCTTCCTTCCGCCGTCCCCTATCGCCTAGACCTTTGGTGCCATGGCCGTGGAGAAAAACTGTCGGAATTGTCGTTTATCCAACAAAGCCTTAAATCAAGGGGCGAATTCCCCTCCGACACCCATATCGTCCTGAACCTTTATGGGCGCTATTGCAACGCCAACAAATTTGCTGGCGAAATCGACGCGATCGAAGCCATTGACCATGTCCAAAGACATTACCCAATTGACAAAAATCGCTTGGTAATGCGCGGGTTTAGCATGGGTGGCGCGGCCGCTTGGCAGTTCGCCGTCCATTATCCGGGCCGCTGGTGTGCCGCCGCACCTGGGGCGGGGTTCAGTGAAACCACCGAATTTCTCCGAGTTTTTCAGAAGGAACCCACCACCATTAACCCGTGGGAGCAAAAACTCCTCCATTGGTATGATTGCACCGATTGGTCTCGAAACTTGGCGAATCTCCCTATCGTGGCCTATTCCGGCGAAAACGATAACCAAAAACAGGCGGCGGATATGATGGAAACCGCTATGAAAAAGGTCGGCATCAATCTTACCCACATCATCGGGCCGGCCACCGGACACAGCTACCACCCCGGCGCCAAGGCCGAAATCAACCGCCGCATTGATTCCATTGCCGCCAAAGGAAGGGATTCCGTTCCAAACCGTCTGAGCTTTGTGACCTATTCTCTCCGATACCCCGGGATGCTCTGGCTGGGCGTGGATCGGCTTGAAAAACATTGGGAAGCGGGTTCGGTGGAAGCCTCTATCGTGTCGCCCAACCGGGTGGATATTGATACCAAAGGTGTCTTGGGGCTGACCCTGAATTTTCCGGCGGGACTCTGTCCATTGGACCTTCGCGATGTGCCGACCATTAGTGTCAACGGCCTTTTGATTCCGGCTCCAAAAGTAGAGTCTGACCGATCTTGGAAAGTCTCCTTGTATAGGGAAAACAACCGATGGCAGGTTGGATCCCCCCCCCAAGAGCTCGCCAAAAAGCCGGGACTACAAGGACCTATTGATGATGCTTTCATGGATTCGTTTATTTTTGTAAAACCCACAGGAAAGCCCTCCGATCCTTTGGTTCACAAATGGGTGGAAACCGAAATGAACCATGCAGCCTCCCATTGGCGCAAGCAATTTCGAGGTCTGGTTACCATTAAAACCGATACCGAAATCACTCAGGCGGATCGCTTGAAACACAATTTAATCCTTTGGGGAGATCCCTCATCCAACAAAATAATTGGGGAATTGCTGCCAAAAACGCCCACCA
>SIAL01000010.1 GCA_009691815.1 Gemmataceae bacterium
GCCTTGGCCAATTCTAAGCGAACCAAGGGGCCCGCACTCGACGGGGGGCCAGAAAAGGAGACCCAAAGTGCAAGGGCCTCGGTATCAAACAGCATGGTTTGAAGCGTTTTTCGTTCGAGACATACCGCATTTAGGCTTAGCCTTATTTGTTCCACCGAAAAGGGTCTTGGGCTTTCGCAACTTTCGAGATACAAAAGTCGTTCAAGCGACTTGAATGGGTAGCTAGGCTTTTCTGGTTTGTGTTCGGCCAAGCAAAAATGGTTGGTACAGCAGGTAAAGCCATTTTTGGCAGATCGCCTGAGGACCTGCTCGGGGGAGATTTCCAAAACTGCCACCTGTTTTCGATCGGCAATCAAAAGGTTGGTGGTGCAGGTGCGTTTGCATCGCTTGAGAAGACTTATCGCCTCTTCAATGGTGGTGCATTCCTCCAACACCATTCGATAGGTAATGGCATAGGGTGTGCCGCTGGAATCGAATCGTTTCTGCCCTTTTTTGACATCAATAACCTCGTGTATAGCAAGGGCAAGGCCCGCGTCATTCATTCCGGAAAGGACACCAATCATACCGGGAAAGCCAACGGATACGAAACCTCGTTTCCCCAGGGGTTGGTAAACGGTAACCAGACTGTATCTGTGAACCTCGGCCACGGCGGGATAATCGAGATTTCTGGCCAACACGGTTCCCTGGGCAAAGGATCGACCCGGTTCTAGCGCCATCCCAGAGCAGAGCACAAACTTCTTGAGGTCAAACATTGTATTGCCAGCAACCAGCGTTTCCCATGGAGCATTCGACGCTTTTTGGAGGGCGCGAAGTTCCTCCTGATAGGCCTTGGGGAAATGATCCACCATCCCTTCCCCGAGTTTCAAAAGCACGGGAAAAATAAACTCCACGCCATACAACCTAGCCAAGGCGCGAGGGTACTCAAGAATTCCGGGGGCTTGGCTAAGGGCCAGTTTTCCCACAGCCTCACCCATCTCCTTTGGCGTTCCCCAAACATGGAGTAGCGGAATCCCGCCGATGATTTCCATCCTGCCAGATTGGGTTTGTTTGGCTTGGTAAATCAATCCGGGGGGCGGGCCTTGGGATTGGTTTTGGGCAATTAGGGTATGGGAGAAAGACAAAGCCAGTAGGCAGGCCAAAGCGATTCGAAAAATTCTCATGGTTCGCCCTAGGATTGCGGAATGGATTTGGGTCATAATGATGGTGTCTATCCTAGTGGGTCATGGTGTACGATGTCATCATCAATCTCCTTTTTTCTATCCCAGAAGGCCACTCCCAAAATTGCCCTACTCGGGGCCCAAGGTCAATTGGGACGCTGTTTTATTGCCCATGGGTTGGCCAATCTGGTAGCCCTTTCAAGAGATGAGGCCGACCTCACCCAGCCTCAGAAACTGGCCGAAAAGTTAGAGGCATTGGCCCCGGATTTGGTCATCAATTGCGGAGCCTACAACTTGGTGGATAAAGCCGAAACCGAGTGTGGACCTTGTGCGGATGTCAACACCCTTGGGGTTATGCACCTTGCCCAAATCTGCAAGAAAATCGGGGCGACACTTGTCACCTACAGCACCGACCATGTTTTTGGCGGACCACCCAAATGGGATACTCCGGAAACCCCCATTCCTTGGCGGGAAACAGACTGTCCCCAACCTATAAGCGTTTATGGTGGCAGTAAAACCGCCGGGGAGTACCTTGCCCTTGCGTCTTGGGAAAAAAGCTATGTGATTCGTACTTGTGGGCTTTATGGTATTCCCGGGCCGGGGGGCAAAGGAGGCAACTTTGTCGAAGCCATTCTTCGGGCGGTTGCCCAAGGCAAGCTTTTGCGGGTGGTGGCCGACCAAGTTTGCACTCCTACCTCGGTTATTAGCCTGGTTGGGGCAACCCTTGAACTTTTGCAGCACTTTGGGCCGGGGCTTTACCATCTGACCGATCAAGGGTTTTGCACATGGCATGAGTTTGCCCAGTGGATTGTGGCGGAGGCGGGTTTGGCGGTTGAAGTTTCTCCGCTGAATTCCGCCGATTGGCCCGCTGCGGCAAAGCGCCCAAATTACAGCGTTTTGGGCTCCATTCACTCGGCTAATCCTTTATTTCCCAAATTAAATCCTTGGAGGGAATCGCTCAAGGATTACATGAAACAGCGGTTGTCCTGAAACCCATGCCCGATATTTTCGGAAAGACTTTTTCCTTTGGGGCTTGCGAAGTGGACCTTGAAACCGAAAATAGCCCTATGAAAGAGGATTCCAATCCTACCTCCGGTGATGATTCGATACTGCGATCCAAAGAGGATCGGCGCAAGGATCGCATTCCTGTTGCCTTTGAAAGGCGAAGTGGGTTGGATCGGCGAATCCCCGAAGAAAAACGAAGGATGGTTGATCCCGTTACTTGCGAGAAAGAATACACCGACGAAGAAACTGCGTTCCTGAAGGCTATTGACCTTTATAAGCGAATCAATCGACGGCCATTCCCAACCTGTTGCGAAGTCCTTGATGTGTTAAAGGCCTTGGGGTATCGAAAGGTAGCCGAGCCAACCCCTCTTCCCGGGCTCCCGATGCCCAAATCGCAACCATAAGAGGTCAGTCTATACTTCCAAGCCAACGGCCCGCATAAGTGCCAAAGCGTTGCTGTGACGGGTAACACCGGGCCGCATCTTGTAATCGAAGTGCATTTCTTGTTCCTCCCAGCGATCGGAAAAATGAACATTGTCCGCGGGCGCTCCGCTCTCTTCGGCAATTCGGGTTAAAGCAAGGTCATGAGTAGTTACGATGCCAATAGCCTCTTGACGCATGAGCCCCCCAACAACCCCCTTGGCACCCTCAAGTCGGTCATGGGAATTGGTTCCACTGAAGATTTCATCGAGCAAAAACAGGAGCGGTGGCCTTTTGTCGCAAAGCTTGACCAAAAGGCGAACGCGCTCGATTTCGGCCTGAAAACGAGAGCGCCCGGCCGCCAGCGAGTCAATAATCCGCATACTCGCCCCAACTTGAAGGGGCGATAGTGTGACCTGACGAGCCCGAACGGGTAGCCCCGAAAGGGCCATAACGGCCGTCATTCCGACCGTCCTCAGATAGGTGCTTTTCCCAGACATATTGGAGCCACTGATCACCAGCAGTCGGGGATCGGTGTCCCCCAACCGAATGTCATTTCGCACGCAACGGGCGGAAGAAATAAGGGGATGGCCCGCGGCATCCGCCCGAATAAAGGGCGTCTCCTTTTCCACCAAGGAAGCATAGGTATGGTCCGGATTTTCAAACGCATAGGCGGCCATGCTGATCAGGGCATCGAATTCTCCCAAGGTGGCAAACCATTCGCCCAGATGCTTCCCGTTTTTGAATCGCCACTTTTCCACCAAATGGGTAATGTGAAGGTCCCAAGACAAGGCCATGGCAAAGGGGGCAAACATTGCATTTTTTCTCGAGGTGAGGAGGTCGGCATACACCCAGAGCTTGCCAATCGCCCGAGAGGGGGTTTCCTTGCGGGCGTGGAGGCGTTTTCTAGCCTCGTCCAAAAGTTGGGATTTGAAATCTTTTTTCTCGATCAACCGCAACATCCCCCCCAATCGAGAAAGGTCGGTTGCCTGTTTTTCCACGATTTCTAGGACGGGTCGGGTAACACTTCGAAAAATCAGGTGAAGAATCAGGGTCACCATCAGGCTTGTCGCCCAGATCCAAAGGTCCCAAGTCCCGGCGATCCAAGCAAAAAAGCCGTAAAAAGTGACGAGAGAAAGTCCAAAAGCAAGTAGGCGAACCCCCAAAGGGATGCGGCTAACGGGCATTTCACCCCATTTTTCGAGGGGATTCAAATCCACAGGGGCGGCATCTTTGGAATAGGCGTACATCCTTTCGCGAATGTCACCCATGGGCGCCAATTCCACCAAGGCTTGCTGCCGTTTTTGGATTTCCTCGGGAGACCCCGCCTGTAAAAGCCAACCCGCCAATTTGTCCTCACCGATGCGGGTCTGGCACAAACAGATCCTTTCAAAAAGGGAATGGTTGCCAAAAATATCTAGGTCTTGCGCATAGGGGTGGTCGTCCCGAAGGAAACGGAGCCCGGCATTTCCCCGGCCCATCCAACGGTCGGCCATCCGTTCGATTCCCATTTCCACCGAATGCCTAGCCATTCGCTGGCGAAACCACCGTCGGTTGATCCGTTCATGAATGGCCAACAGGACGATAAAAAGGACAATTGCGCCAAAAAGCCACCATCCTGAAAGGGACTGGTTGG
Source organism: Gemmataceae bacterium (assembly GCA_009691815.1). Lineage (GTDB taxonomy): Bacteria > Planctomycetota > Planctomycetia > Gemmatales > Gemmataceae > SYLG01. Next base: position 4,219 of record SIAL01000010.1, read on the forward strand.
CAAAAGTAGACCAACCAAAAAAGCAGCCAATTAAAACCACGGCAAACCGTGCCAGCCCCAACCTTCCTTCCCAACCCTTTAGGATCTCCTCACCTCGATACAACTCTTCTCTTCGTTGGGTATAAAACGCCTTGGGATCTGACTTATCCATTGCTATTTGCGGTTCCACCTGGGGTAATGCCGGGGTGCCTTCCCCTGCAACCGGTCTGCCTAAGGTAGGCAGAAAGCCCGGCTCATCAAGATTTGATATGATTTGGAGGCCGAGGATGATATGATAAAGTTCGGGGGGGGCCCCTGCCATCCTGCCCAAATCCCGCCAACGATTAACTCTAAACCCCGGAGATTTTCCTTTGCTCCGAATCGACACCAAACGAAACGCGACTTTTTGCGACGGAATGAAGCGGCGCGATTTCCTTCACGCGGGTAGCATTAGCGCCCTTGGTTTAACCATAAGTCCCCAACTGGCCCGCCCCGCGGCACCCCAAGATGGGGACCACAATTGTATCTTTTTGTTTTTGGTGGGTGGCCCAAGCCACATCGACACTTTCGATCCCAAGCCCAACGCCCCTGAGGAAATTCGTGGCCCTTTTAAGACAATAAGCACCAAAGTGCCGGGAATGCAAATTACCGAAATTTTTCCTAGGACGGCCAAACTCACCGATCATTTTTCCATTGTCCGTTCGGTTTACCACACCGCCGCGGCGGTTCATGACACCGGTCACCAAATGATGCAAACCGGCAAGTTGTTTGCCTCGGGAATAGAGCATCCCCATGTGGGTAGCATGGTGTCCTACCTCAAAGGATCCAGAAATGAACTTCCCGCTCATGTCCTGATGCCACGGCCCATTGGTAGGACAGGTGGCAACCTCCCGCACGGCCAAACAGCCGGGTTTTTGGGAAAATCTCATGATCCGTTTGTGTTAAACGCGGATCCAGCCGCCAAAGATTTCCAAATTCCCGATCTTCTTCCTCCGGGATACCTTCCTCCGTTAAGGACGGATCGGAGGCGGAAACTCCGTGATGTGGTTGAAGAACAATTTAAGGAACTCGATAAGACAGCCCAAGCCAAGCAACTCGATGAACAATTTCAAAACGCCTACAAGCTCATTTCCAGCCCAAAAACCCGTGAATCTTTTGACCTAGATAAGGAGCCCTCCTCCATTAGGGAACGCTATGGCAGAACCCGGTTTGGCCAATCCTGCTTGCTTGCCCGCAGGTTGATTGAACGAGGTGTCCGTTTTGTCACGGTGAATATGTTCGAAACCGTTTTTGATGAAGTCACCTGGGACATCCACGGTTCCCGGCCGTTTACCGACATATCGGAAATGTCCCGGCTGGTGGTCCCCAGTTTCGATCAAGGGTATTCCGCCCTGTTGGAAGACCTTGGTCAACGAGGACTATTGTCGACCACCCTAGTGACGGCCATGGGGGAATTTGGCCGTACCCCAAAAATCAACCCGGCGGGTGGCCGCGATCACCACCCCGGGGTTTGGTCGATATTAATGGGTGGCAGCCGAGTCCAAGGGGGCCGGGTTGTTGGCCAATCCGACGAATTGGGATACGCCCCGCTCAATCGACCTGTTTCCCCCGGAGAGGTTGCATCAACCATTCTTCATTCCCTTGGAATTGCCCCCCATCAAGATGTGCCCGGTCCCCAAAATCGACCGGTACCCTTGGTGGATTACCATGCACCCGCTATCCGCGAACTTTTTTAAGGCACGCCTTTTATGCCTCATTCAACCATCGTTGCCATTCTTTTGGGCTGTTTTGTCTTTGGCTTTGGAGGTGGCAACCTTTCCAAGGCGGCAGAGTCCAACCTTTTAGAAATCTACCCCCCGAATATGCACCTTGCCGGCCCGGGCCATCGCCACGGGATTCTTGTACTGGGTAAATACCCGGGCAAACCGACGGTTTCCCTCGTTTCCAAGGCCACTTTTTTGGTGGAGCCTCCCGCCCTTGGAACCGTGTCCAAAACCGGAGAGTTTGAGGCGAAAACCACAGGTAAAGGAATCGTTCGGATTGGGATAGAGGGCAAGGAAAGCATCGTGCCTCTGGAAATCGGCAACACTCCTTTGGGAGACAAAGTCTCCTTTACCAACGACATCCTTCCCATCCTTACCAAGACCGGTTGTAATAGCGGGTCGTGCCACGGTGCTTTGGCAGGGAAGGGAAGCCTTAAACTTTCGCTTCGAGGATATAACCCGGAAGCCGACCATCATGTATTAACCGGCCAGTTGGGAGGCCGACGAATTGACAAGGAAAACCCAAGGAATAGCTTGCTATTGCGTAAACCCCTTGGAGATATCCCCCATTCGGGAGGGAAAAAATGGGATAGGGAAGCACCTTTTGCCCACCTTGTCCTCCGTTGGATAACACAAGACGCCCAACCAGCCAAGGAATCGGATATAAGCATTAAGTCCTTGGCTTTTTATCCCCCTGCCCTGACGGGTTCGCCTAATGCTTCCGAACCCATTGGGTTATTGATTCAGGCCACCTACTCCGACGGGATCACGGCGGATGTCACCTCCCGGGCCAAGTTTTCCAGTGCCAGTGAAGATGTCTGTGGCATTGATAACGATGGTCTGGTGCGAGTAGTGGGCACGGGAGAATCGGCGATTTCCGCATGGTACAACAATTTGGTTGCCACGGCCCGGGTGATTTCACCAAGGCCCATGCTTGCGACCAAACCCGCCCCGGGCAAGGTTTCAAACTGGATCGATTTGGAAATTCAAACCAAGTTGGACGCATTGGGAATCCCTGTTTCGGGGGAATGCACCGATGCCGTGTTCCTCAGGCGATCCACCTTGGACCTTTGCGGCGTCTTACCTACTCTTAAAGACATTGAAGCCTTTCAGGCACTGGACCCGGCTAATCGTCGTTCGATCTGGATTGATACTCTTTTGGCTCGGTCGGAATACGCCGATTATTGGACACACAAATATTGTGATCAGTTTCTTGTCACAACCAAAAAAATAACACAGTCCGCGGTATGGGCCTTTGCGCGAACCCTAAGACGCGAAGTGGCCAACAATCGTCCATGGGATCAAACTTGTCGAGACATCCTCACTGCCACGGGCAGCAACCTCGATCAGGGGGGAGTTAATTTCTTTTTAATGCACCGAGACCCCGGCGAACTCAATGAGGCCATATCCGTCACCTTCATGGGCACCTCAATCGCCTGTGCCAAGTGCCACAATCACCCATTGGAGAAATGGACCCAGGATCAGTATTGGTCGATGGCGAATCTGTTTGGCCGGGTCACTTTCAAGAACGGGGTGCGAGATGACGAGGTGATTTTGATCGACGCTCCCGCCGGGGATGTAAACCACATTCGCCGTGGAATCCCGATGGCGCCGCGTCCTTTGGACGGCCCTATTGTCGGGGAAAACCGAAGGGAAGATTTCGCCCGTTGGCTAACATCCCCTGAAAACTCCTGGTTTGCCAAGGCCCAAGTCAATCGGCTTTGGAAGGGATTAATGGGTAGGGGCCTTGTGGAAAACGACGATGATCTTAGGGCCACCAATCCCGCCTCCCATCCGGAATTACTCAATCGCTTGGCCAAGGAATTTGTCCTCTCGGGCCACAATAACAAGGCGATTTTGCGCCTCATCGCCCAATCCTCGGCCTATCAAAGATCTTCTACCCCGATTGGTGGAAATGAGACTGACGATCGATTTTATTCCCACCACTTTTTGAAGCGCCTGCCTGCCGAGGTGCTTTTAGATGCCTACTCCCAAGTTACCGCCGTTCCCACCAAATTCGAAGCAATCACCCCGGGTGGCGGCAACGGAAGCCAACCTTATGGCGGCTATCCGGTGGGAACTAGGGCGATTCAACTACCCGATTCCGCGGTGGTATCCACCTTTCTGGATTCCTTCGGCCGACCCGAACGCAACCAAGCCTGTTCTTGTGAAAGGGGCTTGGAAACCACTATCGGCCAAGCGCTTCATGTTGCCAATGGAACCACTCTAAACGACAAGCTGAAAAACAAAGAGGGAATAATTACCCACCTTTCCTCCGATAAATCCCCACCGGAGCTTGCCATGGAAAAGCTTTGGCTTGGCGCCCTTTCCCGAAGACCCAGCCCCTCTGAATTGGCCAATTCACTACCGATCCTCAAAGCCTCTTGGGGTGGAACACCTGACCAACGGCGCGAAGCGGTTGAAGACCTTTTCTGGGCGGTCCTTACCAGTCGCGAATTTCTTTTTAATCACTAATGCACTCTTTTTATTGGATATTCCTTTATGGTTCCCTACCTGATCCTTCTGCTTGCCCATCAAGGATCGCTCACCCCGCCAACCTCGGCCATTGATGTCAAAGCCGACGGGTCCCTTGTCCTGGCCGGTCAAGGCGCCAACCTAATCATTCTGCAAAAACCAACCGGTTCCATGTCATGGACGGTTCGTGTTTTGACCCTTGGAAAATCTCCTTCTCGCATCACTCAAATCAGACTCTCACCCAATGGATCCAAAGCGGCCGTCGCCCTTGGCATTCCCGGTGTGGAAGGAAGCCTTTTGCTTTTGGACCCGACAAAAGGAAGTCCCATTGGTCCGCAAATATCCGCCAAACACAAAGACCTGATTACGGCACTGGCGTGGTCGGCTGACGAAAAACGAATCGCCACAGGCGGCTATGATCGAACGATTCTGGTTCACACCTTGGGCTCAAATATCTTGCTGGGGAAAATTGTGGACCATTCCGATGTGGTCACTTCCATTGAATTTCTTCCCCAAAATCGCCTTGCCTCCACAAGTTATGACAGGTCGGTTAAACTTTTTGATGACCAAAGCTTGGTTCGCTTGCAAACCCTCGCGGACGCCACGGATTGGGGACTTTTTATTGCTGTCCGACCAAGCGATGGACTACTGGCAAGCGTGGGCAACGATAAACTCATTCGGCTTTATCAAAGGGGCCCAGACAAAAGTTACTCCTTATTGAAATCTTCGTTTGCCCATTCGGCGCCAATACTACAAGCCCGGTTTTCCCCGGATGGAAATACTTTGGTCACCCTTGGCGAGGACAAATTCATCAAACGCTTTAGTCTTCCCCAACTCAATCAAGTGGGCGAACCGATTTTCTTTGAAGGTATGCCTACCCGGTTTGCACTTTCCGGTGATGGCAAAAAAGCCTGGGTTTCCGATCATTTGGGCCGGGTTCGTGAAGTCATTTTCGACAGTCCAAAATCTCAAATGGGACTTTGGCCTGAAACCCAACTCACAGCTCGAATCGACAAAAAAGAGTTAAGCCCCATTCGCCCGGGAACTCCCGCACTATTAACACTCCATGGGTCGGATTTGCAGTCTGTTCGTATCTCCTCAAACATCGCAGGTTTGATAATCCTCCCCAAAATAGCCACCGATTCGGAAGCTTCCTTTGAAATCCAGGCCACGCCCTCCCTAGGGGGAACCAATCCCCTTATCACCATCCAATCAGGAACAAAAACGGTTAATACCTTTCATGCTGAAGTGGATCGCTTTTCCCGAACGGCGGACGATTTGCTTCGTCCTGAACAAATCCTCCAGGGTGTCACAGTTCATGGTTTGCTGGATAAGGCGGGCCAATCTCGAGTTATTATGCTTCCGTTAAAAATGGGTACTCCCCTAGGCGCCGAGGTTTTAGGAACCGCTGGCAAAACCCCCAAGGAGGCCGGTTGGGAACCCGAATTGGAATTGCGCCGCCCTGATGGCTCTCTCCTCGAAAGGGGGTTTGCCAAGATAGGGACCATTGCGGATACCGAAGGGCTGCATACTCTTTCTTTGCGCGATCATCAATGGCGTGGGAGCGCCGGTTTTTCTTATCGAATGGACATCGGACCTGTGCCGGTGGTTTTGGGCGTTTTCCCACGGGTGGTGGGCCAATCAAAGGACCCGATTTCCGTTGGGTTGATTGGCATTCACCTTCCCAAAGTACCCGTTGCCCTTTCGCCCCCGCTTACTCTTTCCCAAACCAAGCCAATCGATCTTTCCGCCCTCCCCATTAGGGCTGCCGGCAAAACAGAAGTTTTGGTGAGTGCAGGGGGAGAAACCACCGACCCCACCAAAATCCTCGAACCGGGCATGGCGGGGCAATCGATCCTAAGTGGCCCATCCAAGGAAGTGCGGTGGTCGTTTATCGCAAAAAAGGGGCAACCCCTTTTTTTGGAGGCACAAGCAACGCGATTCGGGTCGGCGCTTGATCCTACCCTTTCAATCCTTGATCCAATAGGCCGTCCCCTGATTCGAGCAAGACTTCAATCTGTCGCAAAAACCCATGTCACTTTCCGGGACCATAATTCCTCCTCCCCGGCCATTCGCCTAGATACCTGGGGCGACCTTGCCACTCATGATTTCATGTTGGCAGGCAATGATCTGATGCGAATTCGCAATTTGCCCAAAAACCCTGATGACAATTGCGTGTTTACCAGTCGCAAAGGGGTCCGTGTCGGTTTTTTGGGGACCACTCCCACGCACCAACCCAACGGCCAAGATATGTTCAAAGTGCTTATTCATCCCCCGGGAACCAAACTGGCACCCAACGGGATGCCCATGGTTGAAATACCCTGGTTTAACGACGATGGTGATGCCGATTTCCCCCAAGACTCCTTGCTGCAATTTGATCCGCCCGCCGATGGGACCTACATCGCCCGCATTACCGATGCCCGAGGAACGACGGGCCTAGGGCATTTTGTCAGGTTGGTGGTCCGAAAACCCAAGCCGGATTTTACGCTCAAAGCCGTCGCCAGCGGTAAATGGTTGGAGGGCAATTCCCAACTGGTTCAGGTTACTGCCACACGATTGGACGGTTTTTCCGGCCCTATAGAACTCACATGGAAGGATGCCAAAGGGTTCCTCACTCCTAAAGGTCGCCTTGGTCCATTGGATGATGAAACCATCCTGCCAATTTTTTCCCCGTCGGATCCCGGGCAACCACCCACCCTTTCCTTAATGGGAAAATCGACGGGGCCGGAGGGAGTTTTTTATCGAGAAGCGACCTTAACCCTTGATAAAATTCAAAAAGGATATGGATTATCCATTAAACCGGCGGGGGCAAGCATTTCCATTCGCCCCGGTTCCACCACCAAGTTTTCCTTCGAGATTCAAAGGCCCAAAGGGTTTGAAGGACGCATTCCTATCGAGGTCAAGGGATTGCCCCATGGGGTGCAAGTCTTGGATGTCGGGCTTAACGGAATCTTGATGATTCCAGGCGTTACCAAACGAACCGTGGAAATCGCCTGCGAGGAATGGGTGCTTCCCGGCGAAGTGCCTTTTGTGGTCACCGCACGCCAAGAAGGCAAGGACGAGGTTCCATCGACCCCAGTGATCCTAAAAATTGGCACCGCACCTACACCCACCGCAAACCCACCCACCTAAGAGTCGGAAGGGCAGGCAACGACGGTACTAGATCTTGGCTTTTTCTCGAACCTTGGTTGAACCAAATGGGTTGACAATTTTTTTCTCGGGACCCAACGCTACCACCGTGGGATGCAAGCAGGAATAGCGATCAATGAGTTGTTTGAGCGAGTGTTGATTGACTTTTTCGTAATTTCGAATTTCATCGTCAAGCGAGCGATAGTGCTTGAGGTAGGTCCAATCGCTGCCGATGGCCATCATTCGTGTGGAGGGTTTTTCACTGGCGCGAACCAGTCGGGCCAAAGCCTTGTTACGGGCCTGATTGAGTTCGTCATCGGTAATCCCTTTTGCCTGAAGCTCGGCTAGGATCTTTTGCACTTTGGCGATATTGGATTCGGACTTTTCGGGAGTGCAAACGAGCGATACATAATAGGCCCCCGTTCCATCATATTCCTGATAAGAGCAATCCGCGCTTTCCGCATCGGCCGTGTCCACAAGGCCCCAATGGAGCCGACTATTCCCCGCATCACCCAGGACCATGGCCAGTAATGTGGAGGAATAGCGCAAGTGATGGGCCGCTGGTGGTCCCGGGGTAACAAAGACCACATATTCTTGTTTAACATCAGCCTTGGGTTCAACCAAAAACTCCCCGGTTCCGGTGGTTTGACGAATGTCGTTCCGGCGGGCAACCCCCTCGGGCCAATCACCGCAAACGCGCATCAATTGGCTACGAACCCTGTTCCATTCAAAATTTCCAGCAACCGCCACGGTCACATTTCCGGCAACATATCGCCTGTCGAAATATTCGCGCATTCCGTCGGTTTTGAGCGTGGATACGGACTCCCTAGTCCCCAACACCGAATGGGAAAGCGGGTGAGTACCGAAAAAACGGGATTTGGCCGTTTCAAAGATTTTCCACCCAGGCTGGTCTTCGTACATCTCAATTTCTTCGAGGATAACCTTTTTTTCCATCGCAAAGTCCGCTTCACGAAGAGCGGGACGAAGAATGTCCCCAAAAAGATCAATCATCCGGGGGAGGTATTCAGGAAGTACGGATCCATAGTAAACCGTATTTTCTTCGCTGGTAAAGGCATTGCTTGAGGCCCCGATTCGGTCAAGTTCCTTATTGACCTCGATCGAATCGCGGGTTTCACTTCCTTTGAACACCATGTGTTCGAGGAAATGGCTCAAACCCGATTCCCCAGGGTTTTCATCCCTCGAACCCGTTCGGACAAAAAATCCAATGGCACAGGATCTCGAAGAGGGGTTAACCTCACCGATGATTTTTAGCCCACTTTCAAGATCGTCTTCTTCGAATGACATTTGGGGCTCACTTCTTCTTTGGGGTGGTTTTGACAGGTTTGACAGCCGGTTTTGCTTTAGTAGCCAACGGTTTTTTTGTCGGAGCTTTTTTCGTTTGATTAGGCATGGCAGCCGCCGCGGCCCCCGCCGCTGCCGCCGCCATGATTAAGGTATTTAATGCTTTTTGTGTTTGATTAGGCTTGGCAGCCGCCGCGGCCTTTGGTGGATCCGCTTTTACAGGAGCCGCTTTTACTGGAGCCGCTTTTACAGGAACCGGTTTCTTGGCAACTTCTTTGACCATCGGAGCCACGGTTGGCTTGGCCTTAACTTTGGGAGCAACCGCTTTCCCCATTTCCGGTCCCATGGTAACTTGGGTTAATTCCTTTGGGGCATATTTCTTGGCGTATTCCAAAATGGATTTGGGGGTAAGAGCCATCACCGCAGCCTCGATCTCCTCAAGCGGTCGAACACGGCCCAAATGGTACCAGTCACTGGCAATCGAAGCCGCCCTCGTCATGGAGCTGTCTTCCTGCATGAGCAGGGCACTCTTCAAACCTACCCGCACTTGATCGACTTCTTCCTTGGTGATGCCGTCAGTAATTCGGGTAATTTCACGCTTTACCGAAGCAAGGGTAAGGGGAGCCCGATCATTGGTTGTTCCCGCGTAGGCGAAGATTGCCCCGCGATCGTGAAGGGAAACATGGGTGGCCCAAACCGAATAACAGAGCCCCTGTTTTTCCCGTACCTCGGTGAAAAGTCGAGAACTCATCCCGCCACTAAGGACATTAACCAAACCTTGGGCTTGATAATAATCGGGATGGGACGGATGGACACTGTCCCAAGCAAGGGCGATTTGGGTTTGTTGGGTTTCCTTCTCAATGTGTGCCGTTAATTGACCTCGTTTGCCAAGCTTAATCGGTGTTTCTTTGCCGGGGGCCCACCCGGAGAACAGCTTTTCCACACAATCAAAAACCGAAACCGGGTCAATTAAACCCGCAACCGAAAGGATGCTGCCTTTGGCGTGGCCATGTCGCTCCCAAAAGCCTTTGAGATTGGCATGGGTGATCGCCTGGATTCCCTCGGGGGTTCCATAACGGCTGTTGCCATACGGATGAGGAAAATGGTTGCTTCTCAACTCTTTGATGACTTGCCCGCGCGGTTCATCATCAAGCCCCAGAAGCTCCTGCAAGGCAAGTTCCTTTGCCGAGGCAAGCTCTGAAGCGGGAAGTTTTGCCGCAAGGGCCACATCTCGAATGAAGCCCAAAATGTGGTCGATTTTATCCGCCATTCCTGTGGCGGTAATTCGCAAGTGGTGGGCCCCGACACTGCAATCAAGGTCAATTCCCAGTCGATCCAAGGCTTGGGCAAAGGCCTTGCTGTCTAATTTGCCCGCGCCCCTTTGGAGCATCTCGGAAAGGACATTGGCGATCCCCTCCTCGCCTTTGGGTTCATGGACAAATCCGGCGGGGATAAGTAGATTCACCACCGCGGACCGTACATGATCCATTCGCTGAGCCAAGATGGTCAGGCCATTTCGAATCATCGTTTGCTGAGTTTGGGAAACCACCGCGATCCCTCTACTTTCTTGGACACCCTTTTTTAAGGGCGGGGTTTGGGCGCTTCGACCCCTACTCGACTCTGGTTAAAAGCGGTGCGGGGACCATTAAAGGTTTTCTCCCCACAGTTTGCCTGACTTGAAGTGATTGGACTGGGTTGCACTTGCTCTGGCGCACGAGGCACAAACGGTTTTGCAAAGCGATCGGCCACGGTAAATCCCATCGACCGATATAGGCCAACCGCCGCCTGATTGTTTTCTGTTACCTCAAGCCTAACCCGAGATATGCCCCATTGTTGCAAAACCGTGGTAGCACGATTAAGGAGTTGGCGACCCAAGCCCTTTCCCCGATGCTCTTCTACCACCCCAATGTTGTGCAAAGTTACCTGACCCGGGGTATCCCCCATGATCTGAATCATTGCGGTTGGTTGGCTACCTTGGCGGGTCAAAAAAGTGGCCGACGACCAAAAATAACCGTTAGAACCCACCATTTTGACCAAATTGCGACAACCCTCTAATGTGCGAAAACTGGGAATGATTTCGGCATCCGGCGAGGAAACAAAAGATTGGAAAAGGACTTGAGCATAGTCTTCTTGGTCGGCCCAATTCCATTGGCAAACACGATACCCCGGCACCGGTTTCGATGCTTGGATAGGCAGTCTCCAAAGGTCAAGTTCCATGCGCAACCGCCAAAGATGGGCCAAAGGGACCCTGATGGGGGTCGCCAGTGAGGAGGGGGGGGCTTGCCCGGATCGGGAATGATTGGACGAATAGGTCATAGGTGAACCATTGTCTTTTCGTATTTTTAGGAATTTTTCCCAAACAGTCCACCAAAAAACCGAACATCTACGGTTAACTCCTATAGACTTGAGCTTTTGAAAATCTCCATGATGGTTTCCCCTTCCCATCTTGAAAGCCCCGCCCGTCGCTTTATCAAATCCCTAACCAAGCGACGGAATCGGAAGGTGCCCTTTCTGACCGTTACCAACCCCCTTCTGGATCACCTAACCCCATGACACATGAAACCGCCATTACGAGCCTTCTTCGGGAAACACGGACCTTTGCCCCGAACCCCGAATTTTCCCGCAAAGCTCATGTAGGATCCATGGCACAATACCGCCGTCTTTGGGAATCGGCCCGAGACGATTTGGAGGGGTTTTGGGCGGAACAGGCAAAAGATTTGGCTTGGTTCAAAACTTGGCACACCACCCTTGATTGGAAGCCCCCTCATGCCAAATGGTTTGACGGCGGGTTGATCAACGCCTCGTATAACTGCCTCGATCGCCACCTGAATGTGGGACAAAACAACAAGGCAGCACTTATTTGGGAAGGGGAACCGGGTGACACCCGCACCCTTACTTATCAAATGCTCCACCGCGAGGTTTGCAAGTTTGCCAACGGCCTCAAACTCCTAGGTGTTGGCAAGGGAGACAAAGTTACCATTTATATGCCCTTGGTTCCCGAGTTGGTGATCGCCATGTTGGCGTGCGCCCGGATAGGTGCGGTTCATAGTGTGGTTTTTGGCGGATTTAGCCCCGAAGCCGTCGCGGACAGAAATAACGATGCCAAAAGCAAGGTTCTAATCACCGCGGACGGCGGCTGGAGACGGGGAAAAACGGTTCCACTCAAAGCCAATGTCGATTTGGCGATGGAAAAATCCCACACCATTGAAAAGGTGGTTGTACTCAAACGGACCGGGCAAGCCATTGCTATGAAACCGGGCCGGGACATGTGGTGGCACGAGCTGACGGCGGGATTGGCGGCGGATTGCCCCGCCGAACCCCTCGAAAGCGAACACCCCCTTTTCATCCTCTATACCAGCGGTTCGACCGGCAAACCCAAGGGGATTTACCACACCACCGGCGGGTACCTATTAGGCGCGCAATATACCCACAAATTGGTTTTCGATATCCGGCCCGATGATGTTTATTGGTGTACTGCGGATGCCGGATGGGTCACCGGTCACACCTACCTCGTCTATGGCCCCTTGGCCAACGCGACCACCATCGTCATGTACGAGGGCGCACCCAACCATCCCGCCGAAGATCGCTTCTGGGAAATTATCGCCAAATATGGAGTAACCGTCTTCTACACGGCTCCCACCGCGATTCGTGCCTTTATGAAATGGGGCGATCAGCACCCAAAACGACATGACCTATCCAGCCTGAGACTTTTAGGATCGGTGGGAGAACCTATCAACCCCGAGGCTTGGATGTGGTATCACGAAACCATTGGTGGCGGTCGTTGCCCCATTGTGGACACATGGTGGCAAACAGAAACCGGGGGGATCATGATAGCTCCCCTTCCTGGTGCGGTAACAACCAAACCGGGTTCGGCAACTTTCCCCTTGCCGGGCATTGTTATTGATATCGTGGACAAAGATGGCAAACCAGTCGGCCCAAATGAAGGTGGTTTCCTGGTGGTAACCAAGCCTTGGCCCTCGATGCTTCGCACCATTTATGGGGACGATGATCGTTACCAAAAAACCTATTGGGACCAACAACCAGGGATGTATTTCACCGCCGATGGCGCCCGTAGAGATGAGGATGGATACATTTGGATCATGGGCCGAGTGGATGATGTCCTCAATGTTTCCGGCCACCGATTAAGCACGATGGAGGTCGAATCCGCCATGGTTCAGCACAAGGCGGTGGCCGAGGTGGCGGTGGTAGGGAAACCCGATCCGCTCAAAGGTGAGGGAATTTCCTGCTTTGTTACTCTCAAAACGGGCATTGAGCCGACGGATGCCCTCAAGGCGGAACTTCGCGATTTTGTTGTACAGGTGATCGGGGCCTTGGCCCGTCCGGATGAAATTCGATTCACCGAGGGATTGCCCAAAACCCGAAGTGGGAAAATCATGCGCCGTCTGCTCCGAGACATCGCCTCGGGCCACCAAACCACGGGGGATACTTCCACCCTAGAGGACTATTCCGTCCTTGCCAATTTGCGTAGCGACGGAGAGTAATAGGCAAGCTCATGCGTCCGGATCGTAAAACAAAACTGGCGATTCCGGTTCGTTAGAATTCCCAAAAATCCGTGGGTTCCCGCCTAATGCTCTCCTAGTTGTTGGCTTAATGGGACTTTTATTCGGGTTCGGAATTTTCCGCCAGGAGCAATAAACAGCAAAACATTGAGGTTGGTCGGGTCAATTCAAGCGCTGACGGCTTTCATTGGCTTTTCGAACAAGGCCTTCAATCGCTTGGGTGCCCGCTTCTCCAAGGGCGTTTCGCCACTTTTGCAGGATTACCAAATATTGATCCAGAGCCTCAAGGACCCCGGGACGATTGGTATCAAAGATCGGGGTCCAAATTTCGCTTAATCCGCTGGCGATTCGGGTGGTATCTCGAAACCCCCCGGCGACGAAATCTTCCCATTTTTGGGGCAATGTTTGCGCAAGGGCAAAAGCCGCCAGATGAGGCAGATGGCTGGTATAGGCGACAATACTGTCGTGTTCCTTGGCCCCTATCCTAGCCACATTGGCGCCCAACTGTTTCCAGAAATTCTCCAAGGTATCCAAGGCCGGAATCGATGCGGTTCCGGGGGTAAGAAAAACCCATTTCCCCACAAAAAGGATGTCTTTGTTCGATTCTGGACCGGTCTTTTCCGAGCCAGCCATGGGATGCGATCCCGCATGGGATACCCCCGTAGAAAATTCTTTCCCAAGGGTGGTCTCAATGCGTTCCCGGGTGCTACCCATATCGGTGAAAATGGCCCCGGGTTTGGCATAGAGTGATGCCTCTAGCAAAGTGGAAACGATATGATCCACGGGAGCGGCGCTGACAATTAGATCCGCACCCTCCACTGTGTCCGCAATGTTTGAAAACACCTGATCAACGATTCCCGCGGATTGGGACCAGGCGGACCGACCTTCAAGGGGATCATAGCCGCGTATTTGCACACCGAGCGATCCAAATCGCCTAACCGAGGAGGCGAGCGACGCCCCCATGAAGCCCATGCCCAGTATTGCTATTTTTTGAAAAGTAATCATTTCCCGGGTGATTTTTCCTTGGGTGGGTCGCTAATGATTTCGGTTTTTGGCGCGCCGGAAGCCACCGCCATCCCCTTATGAATTTTTGCCATTAACTCCGGAGAAAGGAGGGATCCATGGTCCTTGCCTTCCACCAATTCCACGATGGCTGTGGGATCGAGCTTGGCCATCACTGCTTTTAAGCGAACCACCGCCCCCTCTAGGAGGAAGGTATCCTTGGTCCCCATATACACTCGAATGCGACCTTTGAGAAGTTTGGAATTGGTGGTCCATTCCCGCTCAATTTTTGCAACAATGTCATAGGGAATCCAATGTTCAAACACTTTTAGATCAGTTTTCCCGTCATCATCCCATAGCGGTGTCGGCAGGTTATGTTTACCCGCCGGCCCAAACACGGCTTGAAACGATTGAAGCTGACCACCTCGCCGCATCGGCTGTTCCATTTGATAAAAATTGCGATAGACCATAGGCCGCCCGCCACGGCTTAAGGGACGAAGTTTCCCTTTTTCATCGGTGAAAATATTGGCGGAGGGCTGATATAGGTCAATCTTTTGAAAGTCATGAAAATCTACCGGATCCGGTGAAGTGGACCAAGTCCCACCAAAATACGCCGGATAGGCCACCATCAACCACAGACTACTCCAGCCACCCGAAGAATGGCCGGTGAGAAAGCGATAATCGCGCTTGCCGCCGCAATGAAATTGCTTTTCGATTGCAGGCAAAAATTCCGAAACAAAAGCGGTACCAACCGGGCCATTGTTATCGGAATCGGCAAAGACATGGTGACCTAGGCGACAATTCGGATCCGGAACAACCACGACAAAATCGACCCCTTCCCAACGGTTTCCCCCTTGGCGGGAATAGCGCCCGTGGGAGCGATGGTCGCCTCCAAATCCACTGATGTCCACCAAAAAGGGATATGCTTCTATTCGAGTGGGATTAAATCCTTCGGGAAGGACAACCGCCGCCTGTTGAAAGACATCCTTTTTGTGAAACGCACTTAAAAGGGGGCTTTTGATCCGGATCAACTTCACCCGCTCGCTGGAGCGAAAAGTATCCACTCCAACCACCTTGTCCAAAACGATATTGGCCTTCATTCCGGTTGCGGGGTCCCATTCCGTTGACGGAGTCGCGCCCCAAACATTGCCTGGACTGGCGGAAAAACTGAGCCCGCCCAAATCGCAATCCATCACAGCCAAAAGCGACGCCTTGCGTTTGGCGATTTTTCCCAATTCGGCGGGGTGGCCTTTTGCTTTTGAGCCCATTTCAAGCGGTTCCCCCGCTTTCCAATTCTTTACATCCATAAAATGGTGGGGATTGGGATTGCCCCAATTGGGCATCCTAGGAGGCGATGGATTATCACCGTTCATCCAAAGCAGGTGTACCCGGCCCGTAAATGGCCCGGGAAACACTTTGGCGTCGTAGCGCAGTTCAATGCGAACAGGGTCCGGATTGGCCAACACAAAGGACTTTGTGGGGGTGTCCTGGTTGAATAAAACCATTGCCATCATTAAAACTTGGTGGATCATCCGACACTCCCTTGGCGTTGAAGCAGTTGTAGCTCCGCCGAACTTGGTCTAAGATACAGTGGCTCAGCAATATCCGAATCATTCCAATCCGAAAGTGCAATTCGTTGGGAAACGATTTCACCAAACAGCGACGATTCAACCTTGGCGTTTTGGCAAATACCTAGGTGACCCGATTGCTCCAACGCATGCGACAGATCGGCTCCGGGGGCCAAAAGTACCGGCATCGTGGGCGGTGTTTTGGCCCGCCAATGCTCCAACGGGGAAAGTCCAAGGTCCCCCAATGGCTTTCCTTGAAAACCAAACCTTTGATGGTAGACCCAACCTTTGAGGGCATCACCAAGGACTTCAAACTCCGCGGTTGGCGACTCCCATTCCATGGGTCGGTTTCTGGCCAAAAGAAGAAAGGTGGGGACCAGCATCATGTGACAATCGGTGGCAAAACGAAAAGCAAGGGCCGAGGCAATCCCAACCCGGAGGCCCGTATAGCTACCCGGTCCCTGACTTACGGCAACCACCCCCACGGCCAAGGAACTCACTTGGCGTTCCCTTAGGATTTCGCCCACCAAAGGGGCAAGGTCCCGGGCATGGCGGCGGCTTTCGTCCAAAGAGCGCACCGCGACAAGATTCCCGGCCTCACTCAAGGCGACGAATCCTTGCTTTCCCGAGGTTTCTAAAAGCAGTGCAATCACGAATTTTCCAGTTTTTTGAGGTTGGGGTAATTATATTGAACCCATCTAGAGGAAAAAGCGAATGGTTGGATGGAAACTGAACACGGATGGCGGGTCCCGGGGCAATCCAGGGAAGTCCGCATGGGCATTTATTCTCGAATCCCCCACCGGGGAAATTTTTGAACAGGGCGGGCTGATGGGAATTTCAACCAACAATTGTGCCGAGTATGAAGGAGTGATTCAAGGACTTGGCTTTGCCCTAAGTCAAAAGGTGGAAATGCTTGACCTCTACAGCGACAGCGAATTGATTGTTAAGCAACTTCGAGGGGAATACAAGGTAAAACATGTCGACATGATACCCCTTTGGCAGGAGTCGAAAAAGCTGCTCGCGGCGTTTTCTGGTCAGGTGGGGGTCCACCACATTCGCCGCGAATTGAACACAGATGCGGACAAACTGTGCAACCTTGTTTTGGATGGCAAATGGAAGGGAGCCAAGGGAGAACCCGAAACAAAAAGGACGGCGGGGACTAAATCCAGCCCCAAGCCCGACACTATAACCGACGAGGCGACTTTGGCGGCAATTCGGGCTGTTTTTGCCCGCTATGGGGCGTTCATCAGCGAAGAGCAGGCGTCGGATGCCGGGATAATGCTTAGGAAGCTCCTGACCTAGGCACCGAAACCGGGCTTAGAACAAAACTTTTTTGACAATAACAATCAGGTCCCAAAAGAACATAAGGGCAACGGTGCCCCCCATGAGCGCCAAAGTCCAAGCCCACAGGCCCAATTTCGGGGATTTGAAATTTCCATCCGGCTCGGTTTGACTCACATGAACCTCCTTTTGAGATCATTAAAGATTACAAAGGCAAAGAGCAACAGGATCATTCCAAAACCTGTCCCGGTCACAATATCCACCAAGATCCTCGGAGCTGGCTTTCCACGGGCCCCCTCATAGGCCAAAAACACCATATGGCCCCCGTCCAGGGGCGGAATCGGCAGAAAATTCACCACCGCAAGGTTAATACTTATCATGCCTATCATAAGCAGGAATGTGTACATGTCCTCGGCGGCGGCAAAGGTTTGGGCCGCGATCTCGATCGGCCCACCCAACCCATCCATGGGCAGGTCTCGGCTAATCATTCGGGCCAAATTGCGGTAGATCAGCACCACCATCGAATAGGTTTCCCTCCACCCCATATGGAGAGCACCAACTAGGTTGTCGGCCTTCATGAGGCGGCTATCGCTTGGAAACAGAAATCCCCTTTCCATGAAATAGCGCGACGCATCCGGGGCTAGATTTAATGTAATGGGGCCGTTTGCTTTTTCGTCGGCTTCGTCCGGCACTTGGGTTTCCCCCCGGCGCAAACGCACCTGCACTTTGGGGATTTCCATTTCGTTCAAAGCGGTTCCAACATAGGCCCACTGGTCAAATTCCTTGCGACCATCTTGCCGTAAGGTGCTTAAAACCAACCAGTTTTTCCCATACTCCACTTCGCCTTTGTCATTTTTTCGAAAGGCCAAGCGGACGGCCTCGACAACATCACCGGGCCTGATTCCCGCTTTGTCCGCCGCTCCTCCAGGAGCCACCGCGCCAACTGTGCTTAAAACTTGATAGCCAAAGCCCAATCCCAAAACCGGCAAGGGAGAATAAGGACGAAAGCTAGTCTCCTCGGTAAACAGGGTTTGCGGGGGAAGTGGAATCGGCCCAATCACCACCCGCGAGGGTTCCCGAGCCGCTTTATCTTGTCTTAGAATGGTAAGTTCGATGCCAATGTCGGGCCCCGCTCGCTCACGGATCTGATCGGCCAGCCGCATAGGATCAGGCTGATGGATATCTTCAATCGTTTTTGTCCCTTGAACAATTCGCACCCGGGCGATGATGTCCCCCTTGCGCAAATCGGCCTTTTCCGCCGGACTTCCAGGCCGTAGAGCGGTCACCGGTCCCATCCGCATGGTCAGCCCTGCATCCCACGGACGGGCCGGCCCCACCAAAATCTTTCGAGCGATTCCCTCATCATTGTTGACTTCAAGGACCATGGCCTCGTTCGCCTGAATGCGGCACCTCTCCCGAAAGGTATAAAAACCGTCCTCATTCGCCTTGGAAAGAACCGGCGCCAGATTCAGGATGTCACCATTAAGGTCTCCTTTTGCGCTAAGGGTGGTGGCAACGATTCTTTCCCCCCAATTGACGCCAATGGGGGCTAGGATTTCTTCCCGTTCCTTGCCTTTGGCATCTTTGACCTTGCAGGAAATATTTTTGTCGGGATAAGCGGCAAAGGTACTGGTAAGGTCCCGCCACCCTGCCCTTCCAGGTGCCGCCTTGGTCCATTCGGATTCCCCGGTTTTCCACGAAATCAGAACATCCCCTTGAACAAAAGGAATTTCGCGGGCAAATTGGGCCGGGCTACCCTCTCGCCAGAGTTTGGCCCGGATATTTTCAGGCGGCTTGGGACGATATTTAAGCGTTAGTGGAGGGCTTAATCCCAAGGACCGCAAGGAATCGCCCGGCCCAAGCCTTGGTTCCATGGCAATTTCTTTGGGGGTGGTGCTGTTCGGTGTCTCAATCAAAAAGGGAATGCTGTTGCCACGACTCGTCAAAATCGTTTCGATCTTAACATCCTCAAACGAGGGGTTAACTAGCGTTCCGATCTGTTTGATGCGACTGCCGGTCGCAATGTCCGCCTCCCAAGCCGGCGAACCCGCATCGGTTCGCCAAATGGCACCCACCACCCGGTGTACCCCGTGGGTCCGAAACACAATAATAAAGCAGACCATTCCCAAGAGGATGTTCATGATTACGCCGGCGGACATGATCATCATCCGTTGGCCGACCGTTTTCTTTTTGAACGATCTGGGTGAATCCTCGCCATCCTCGGTTTCCCCGTTTTCGCTCCCCTCCCCTAACATCTGGACAAAGCCGCCAAGCGGCAGGGCCCCGATTAGGTAGCGCGTCTCCCCAACGGTCACCGAGCAACCCGGCAGGGCGGGCCCAAAGCCGATGCTAAACACCCGAACCTGGACTCCGCACCATTTGGCGGCAAGAAAGTGACCCAATTCGTGAATAAAGATGACAAGCCCAAGGCCAAGGCCGACCATCCCGGCTTTGACCAGCCCGGGGATGCCAAAGTTGGTGTAAATCATCACAACCATGACACCCAAAATCAAAAAATAGACGAGGTTGGCGCGAAACCATTCGATGGGGCCCGGCCCCGGTGCTTCAGGGGCCTGAGGACCTGTTCCAACAGGAATAAGCTCTGCTTGATCCGCCGCACCAGAATTGCCGCTATTCACTTCCACCGAGCCACCTCCCGCCTTGCCCATCCGTCCAAGCGGGTCAATTCGCCTAGCACCGGATGCGCTGAATACTCATGATTTGCCAATACCTGACCCGTTGCCTTGGCAATGTCCAGAAAGGCCAAATCCCCTTGAAGGAATCGACCGACGGCAACCTCGTTGGCCGCGTTAAGCACTGCCCCCGCCGTTCCACCTTGCCGAGCCACCTCAAACCCTAATCTTAGGGCCGGAAAGTTTTCCGTATCCGGCGGTTCAAAATGCCAAGCAAATGGACTGCCCCAATGGAGCCTCCTCGTGGGTCCGCTGGGCCGGTCGGGCCAAAGCAGTGCCAGCTGAATCGGCAGCCTCATATCCGGGGGAGAAGCCTGGGCCAAAATCGAACCATCTTCAAACTCAACAAGCGAGTGAACCACGCTTTCGGGATGAATCACCACATCAATTTTTTCCGCCGACACGCCAAAGAGCCATCTCGTTTCAATCACCTCAAGGGCTTTGTTCATAAGTGTCGCAGAATCAATGGTGATCTTTGGGCCCATCTTCCAGGTTGGGTGGTTAAGCGCCTGTTCGGGGGTGACCAGGGCGAGTTCCGCTTTTGATTTTCCGCGAAAGGGTCCTCCACTTCCGGTGAGGATAAGTTTCCGCACATCCGACCGTTTTCCCGAACAAAGGGCCTGAAACAGGGCACTATGTTCGCTGTCAACGGGCATGATTCTCGCCCCCCGTTGCTGGGCCAAATCCATCACCAACGGCCCCGCCATGACCAGCGTTTCCTTGTTGGCAACGGCAATGTCCTTGCCTGCTTCCAAGGCGGCCCATGTACTCAACAGCCCTGCTGATCCAACAATTGCGGTAACCACCACATCGACATCATCCCCTGCCACTTTTCGGGCCAAAGCCTCAGGTCCAACCACCCATTCCACTCCGGCGGGAAGTTGGGTTTTGTCAATGTTTTGGGCGGCTTTGGGATCGGTTAGGGCAATCCACTGGGGACGAAATTGCCTAGCCTGTTCCACCAACTCCGCCCAGCGGGAATGGGCCGAAAGCCCGGTAATCGTGAGCCTATCTGGAAAATGGGCCACCACATCCAAGGTGCTTTTCCCAATCGACCCGGTGGACCCCAACAAAGCCACCCGCCGAACCTTTCCTTGGGAGGAAAAGTTTGTGGTCGGCGCCAAAACAACACTATCATCCATGGAAATGCGCCCAATTTGTTCGGCAGGACCATCCTGTTCGGAGGATTCTACCCTTGAATCGCCAAAGATTGCAAGGATCCGCCAACCCGGCCTTGTCTTGCTCTTTCTATCTGCCATACTGCCAAAAGGACTTTCTTCCCATCTC
>SIAL01000011.1 GCA_009691815.1 Gemmataceae bacterium
CGAAAATCACAAAGGACCTAACCAATTCCTATCCCAAAACCGGAGTATTGGCAAGTCGGCACCTGAAATGAAACGATTAGGCCAAGACATTAACCAAGATTTAATCGCTTATTTCAATCCCACCCGACCACGGGATTTCATCAACAATCGGGTAATGGGAATATCCTACAATCCCGGAATTGGTTAACACTAAACCGGGAAGAATCGAGGTGCGGGAAAATTTAGCCTGTAGGATTTGATGCAAGCTGGGAAGTAATGTAGCGTGTTTACGCCATTTTTTTTGCAAGTCACCGTCACCGAGAACATCGTTTCAAAGGACCTGCGTCCTGTTGTCGATTTAACAATTCCCAAACGAACGAATATCGCTTCAATGAACTAATCGTTTCGGATTCAATTTCCCGATCCAAAAACATCCCAAAACGCTTTTCAGAACCTATTATTTTTTGATTAGGATTTGGCGCCAGTGGCGAGATTGTTGCTGTCGAAAGCGAATTGCCGCATTGGAATTGAGGTCAACGCTGGTGTCGTCTTTCCCCGTTACTTCAATTCGGGATTGTTCCACCGAATGGGCGGGTGCATGATTTTGGGACCCTTGTGCGGCAAAGAAGGTACACACGCCCAGGAATCCTGAAAAACCCAACCATACAAGAGACTGCATAACAATTCCTCCACCGCTTTCTTCATCGGAGCAGGATTCATGCCGAATTGAGCCAAACAGGGGTCACTTGCTGTAAGTTGTGTGGATATTGACGGTTAGGAAGGCATTTTGTGATTTCCCCAATCGCCAAAGGCAACTCAAATTGCAAGTTTTACAAAGACAACCGTGAAGGACTTACCAATTCAAACCCCTCCAGCGGGTCAATTTCCAAACAGGGTTTTGTTTCCACCCCACCCAACGAGACAACCAGTTCTTCACCAAGTACCCTCATTGCGAAATGTTCGCTGGCATGGTGGCCCAAAACAATCACCCCAATTCCCGCTTCTTGGGCTTCCAAGGCCTCATGGTAACGGAGTTCCCCCGTAACAAACAGATCCGCCATTTGTTGGATGGCATCCTTAAGAAACTCACCCGCTGCCCCACAAGCCACAGCGATTTTTGAAATCGTTTGATCCCGAGATCCAATGGTGTGGCATTGTTGAATCCCAACGCCCCTGGCCAACTGATAGGCCAAGTCACCCAAAGGCATTGGGTGCAAAAGGTCCCCGATTCGCCCCTCGCCAAAAGCCCCCGTCGGATCTCCCAACAAGGGAATGAGGTCAAACGCCGGCTCTTCATACGGGTGGCTTTGCCGGAGGGACAAAATCACCCTAGCTAAATCCTTTTTTCGACAAACGATTTCAAGTCGTTCCTCGGTTACCTCTTCGCTCGCTTCTTTTCGGCCTATCTTGGGGTTGGATTTCTCGTTTCCGCAAAAAGTACCCGTGCCCGGTAAACGAAAACTGCACCCAGAATAGTTGCCGATGTTGCCCGCCCCATGGGTAAACATCGCTTGCGCTACTTTTTCCCTTTCACCCGGCGGAACAAACACGACAATCTTAACGGATTCGGATGCTAAGGAACGCCGAAGCGGTTGCGAACGAGATACCTCAAGCATCTTTAGCAGTTGTTCGTTGATCCCCCCCGGGGCATTGTCCCAAGCCGTGTGCGGGGAATAGACGGCCACCTTACTTTGGATCAAATCCAGCAACAATTTTTCTTTGGGATAGGAGGCAACCAAAGACTTGGTTCCCTTGAATAAAATCGGGTGGTGTACCAAAACCAAATTGGCCTGATAATCCAAGGCTCCTTTGGCGGTTTGGGGCGTGAGCGTTAAGCATGTTGCCACTCGATGAAGCGGCGCCTCGAGGTCACCCAGCAAAAACCCGACATTATCCCAACTGGCGGCGGTCGCCAAGGGAATACGATTGCTTAGCCAGTCAACAGCATCACGAATGCGGTAGGCCATGGGGAGATCAATTCTTTACGATTTATTTTCCGTCGGAGAGACCCAAAATGTTAACTTCGGGAATGGTAAGGTCCACCAAAATGGGCTGTTGAGTTTGGGCTACTCCCAAGTTGCCCGCCTGGTCTTTTACGGTAAGCTTTAGGTGCACGGTGGGCGGCGTTCCAGGAGGCACAAGCCAAGAAACTCTGCCGGAGTTGGCCAATTCGCGGTTTCCGATTTTGTGCCAAGGCCCTTCAAGCTGATTGGCCCATTCAATCGTGATAGGGTTGATGGCCAGATTTTTATCCGAGGCCTTCCAAGACAAAAGAAGGTGATCCCTTTGATCTGGATCGGGAACCGGACTAAACAGGGTCGCTTCGGGTGCCGTTGTGTCGTATTCCAGCCGGATTTGCGCCAGCTCGCCTTTTTGTGGGGAAGGTCGGCCCAAACCAGCTCGACTCTTGGCCACAAGAGTAAAGCCTTGTGGGATTCCTTCCCTTTGAAGGTTCAGGGGGATTTTGTTACGCACCGGGCTAGTGGGGTTTGCGGTCAAGGCCATTCCCGTTTGGGCAAAGCTTTCAGTGGAGGCAAGGGTCCAACTTTCCCCTTCATCAAGGGTTGTCCATACCTCAACCGCCCCGACACCGGAGGGCCCCATTTTACCCACCTCATAGTCCAGTTGAACTTGGCGTTGGTTAACCAGCTTAGCCGTTGGGGGCGGTGGCCTTTGGGTGGAAACCTGACTAATGGCAGGCAAATGAGCGTGATTTGGCAGAGTTGTGGCGGATGGGGTCCAGATGGTGGCATCCCAACCAGAGGCGGAACCGGGATTAGGACCGGTTCCCGGTGCCGGAGGATAGGCCGAAGTCCCCACTAAAAGGGAACCACTTACAGGGAGCGCCGCCACCGGCTGGGGAGCGGGAGCCGGTACGGCAAGGCTTTCCCCCACCACGCTGACAAAATTGCCTGCATAATCACTGGCCTGAAATCTTACGGTTATCGCTCCTGTGGAAGGTGCCGGAAAACTTCCCGACCCCGAAACTCCCGGTTGCAGTTGGATCGGAATCCACTGGTTAGTAGGCATTTCCGGAGTACGGCATTCCAACCGCAAGCTAGCAAGATTTGGGTTTTGGTCACGAAAGTCCCATTGAATGGAAATATCGGAATTGTTGCGAAGAACCACCAAACTAGCTTCCGGCTTGGATGTGTCGATTACAACTTTTTGTCCCACAGGGGCGGACGGAATATGAGCGGGCTCTTGACGCATATTGTGGTCAAGAAGGCCAACTGTAAACCAGTGAGGGCCGTCCTGAGTCGCCTGAAAAAGAAATCCTTCGTGGTTGGCGGACAATCTTGAATGGAGGTGCCAAGTCTTGCCACGGTCCAACGAAAGATACAGCAGGGCTTCCCGGACAGAATGTTTTTTTTCGGGTTGAACCCGGAAAGGAATGGTAAAACGGCTTGTCGCAAGGTGGCGCTCTGCGGCTTGGGGATCCGCCCCAAAAGCCAAAAGTGCCAGCATGGTTGTCCCTACTATCATGACTATTCCTTCATGGGCCCAAAATTTGCCAGCAATACCAAGCCTTGAAACCGATTTTTACCTTATCCCAAACATCGGCCCTACAACCCTAAGGACTTAAATAATCCTTAAAAACGGTATCCCGAAAGAGTCGGGATTAAACCCTACCCTTTGCCCCTAAATCCCCAAGTTTTCATGATTTGGGAATGCTGGGCGGAAATCGGTGGGACGATAAAGGAACGGCATCCAAGGAGTGACACCATGAAAAGACTTGTAGCAATCGGTCTCTTTTTGTTTTTGGGATTGAACGGAGCCATGGCTCTGGATCCGGCCATCATCAAAGCCTATGATCCCAATCGGATCCGAACCGTTGGGGGCGATTCGGGATTGCCTGCCGAAAATAAGGACGATTGTACTAGTTGCCAAAATCACCGGTTTGGCTTAAAGCGGCTTTTCCCCAAACCTTGGGGTGGCATGTTCAATAACGGAACCACCAGAGGTTGTTACGCCAACCACTTTGGAACCGGTTGCGGTTCATTTACCTCGGATGCGGTGTTCATTTTGGGCTCTTCCCGGGCCTTCTTCAACGAACCCTGCCACAAGCGAAGTGGTCCGACCCCTTGGGAATTGCTTTATGGCCCTCACATGGCGACCGCCCCCAATGTCCTGCCGCCGGGTCAATACGCCCCCAGTCTTCCCACCCCAACCCCTTCGGTTATCATCGACTAAATAGCCCTCATGGGAACCAACCCAACCTCTTTTGGAAAGCGCCCGGACCCTGCCGGGCGTTTTTCTTTGGCAGGGGACCTAAAAGACGACAAAAATGTACGGATTTATATTTTTGGGGTCCAACCTCCCAAAGACCCGTATAATTTCCTTTCTCCCTCCTTACCTTTGGGTTTCCTAAATGGATTGGTCACCCCTTAAACACTTGGTCGAAACGCACCGAAATTGGATCCTCCTCAGCCACGCAAAGCCTGATGGGGATGCCATCGGTTCCCTTTTGGGATTGGCCGCCGCCATTCGGTCCACAGGGGCCATGGCAACTCCCATCCTCGAAGGAGGCCTCCCTTCCCGGTATCGGTTTATGGATCCAAACGGGTGGTTGGTTTTGCGGGACAATGTTTCACAAGACCTTTGGACCAATGCGGATGCTTTGGCCGTGGTCGATACCGGAACTTGGAGTCAATTGGGCCATTGGGCGGAAAAAGTCCGGGCATTCCCCGGGTTCAAAATGGTTATTGACCATCACTCCACCCAAGACGCCATTGCCAGCGTCAACTTTATTACCACCGACCCGGAGGCCAATTGCCGCCTGATTTACGAAGCGGGAAGATCCCTGGGTTTTGTTCCCGATGCCTTAGCGGCTCAAGCCTTGTACATCGGGCTTGCCACGGACACCGGCTGGTTTCGTCACGGGAACACCAAGCCGGAATCCTTTGGCCTTGCCTTTGAGTTGGTTAACCTTGGGGCCAATCCCACCCTGATCTACCGTGAAATCTATGAACGATCCTCGCTGGGAAAGTTACGGCTTTCGGGTCGGTTGCTTTCCAGGGTGTCTCTCCACCTCAATGGGCAGGTGGTCGGAAGTGAAATCCTTTTTGGGGACTGGGCGGATATTGGCGCAATCCCCGAAGATGCGGAGGATCTTATCGACCTTGTAAGAGTTCTTGAGGGAACCAAGGTGGGTTTTGTTTTAGTGGAACGAAACCCGGGTGAAACCCGTGGAAGCTTGCGTGGACGAGATGGTTTTGATGTGGCCGCTTTGGCCCAATCCTTTGGAGGGGGAGGCCACAAGGCCGCCGCCGGTTTTAGTTTCCATGGTTCGGCCCAAGAGGCAAAAGGCCTCTTGCTGGAACGCCTTAAAGAACGGCTGGCCTCGAACACCTGACCGATAATTACTTTGGGAATGGGCTTATGTTGAAGACGCTAAAATGGTTGGACGGACTATCTCACGGCAAAGGTGCCGTTTCTACCGAGTGGCCCTTACCCGCGCGGATTGTGATTGTTTGTTTTCTTTTTGCGGTGGGGTTGGGGTTTGTTTCCGCCCTGGTAAACCTTCACTTCCAAGAGGCCGGCCCCGGAAACCTCCTCCCAGATGCCACGGATGTGGTTCGCGCCTACCATGGGGCATCGGGCAAATCCCAATTGGAAAGGCTCCTTACCGAGCCTGAATCGCTTCCATTCAACGGTTCCGGCAGCATGCGCGCCGCCTTCACCGAGAAAAAAGGGGGCGGATTAAATGCCGAAATGAAAGCGGTAGCTGAGGAAAAAGCATTCGATTTGTCCAACCCTTCCGAGGCGGCCCATGCCAAGTCCCTTGTCTTAAAGGAGAGGAACGGCGAACGATTGGCCTTGCTCGCTTGGATCCGGTCCGGCGCCCCTGAAACAACCTATGACGAGGTTGGATTTGAACTCAAAGGGGATCTGGCCAAGCTTCCCATCAGCAAAGAGTATCTGGTCAATGGAGAAGCTGGAACGGTGAAAGTTCACCTCCAGGCAATCATTCATGACCGGTGCTGCCGGTGCCACTCCCACGGGGTGGGTGGTTCCGCCTCACGGTACTCTCTTGAAACATTTGAGAACCTCAAGGTGTACTTGGGGGTTGATAGCCATCAGGGAAAATCGTTGGAGCATTTGGCGCTAACCACGCACATTCACCTTTTGGCATTCTCCATCCTGTATGGGCTCACGGGCATCCTTTTTAGCCTCACTGGCTGGCCGACCTGGATCCGAATTCTCCTGGCCCCCGGAGCGCTGATTTTCTCGGTAATGGACATTTCATTCTGGTGGCTGGCCCGATTGGAGCCACCCTACGGGCCCATGTTTGCCCAATTGATCATGGTTTCGGGGGGGCTGGTTGGACTTGCCCTTGGCGCCCAAATCGTCTTAGGATCCTTTGGTTTATTCCGTTGGCGAGGCAAAATCGTGATTGCCGCCATCATGGCAATCGGAACATTGATGGGCCTTGGGGCCAAGCTTTGGGTTGTGGATCCCTACTTGGCAAAGATAACACATGTTGCGCTAAAAACCGAAGAATAAGGATCCCTTGACCATCGTCTCCGGGGATAAGACTCGGCGGCAATTGCCCTGGAGTGGGTTAACAACTTGACCTAGGAAAGGACAATTGCATGAACGATTATTGGATCAAGGGTGCATCGCTAATCCTTCCCAATGAGGAATGCCCGGGTTCCCTTCGTATCTCGCATGGCCTTATTATTGAAGTCCGCCGGGACCAACAATTCCCAACGGATGGTATCCCCGTAATCGACGCCACGGGGTTTCGGGTTTGCCCCGGGTTTGTAGATCTTCATGTCCATGGCGGCGGCGGTGCCGATTTCATGGACGGTACGCCCGAGGCGTTTCGATTAGCCTGTCTTGCCCATGCCCGCCATGGGACAACATCGCTTTTGGCGACAACCACGGCGGCTAGTCCTGACCACCTGTTTCGGATGCTTTTAGTAGCTCAAGGCCTCGTCAAACAAGATACGGGCGGTGCTAGGGTCAAGGGTGTCCACCTTTATGGTCCGCATTTTCATGGCCCCGCCAAAGGCTGCCACCCCGAACCGGAGCGGTTTTCGCCGGAGCAGATTCGAAAACTCATGACTTTTGCGCCAATTCTCACAGCGGCAACCCTGGCCCCGGAACATCCCGATGCCGAATCTTTTGCGGTTCAGTGTATGGCCCATGGAATTAGGCTCCACATGGGGCATAGCCATTGCACTTTCACCCAGGCCGAAACGGCCGTTGCCTGGGGCGTTCGCCATGTGGATCACCTCTTTTGCGCCATGTCAGACCGGGCAAGGTTACGATTGGCACAGACTTGGCCCATGCGGGGTGGCTTATTTGAGGCGACTCTTTGCCTTGATGAGCTTTCGACCGAAGTGATAGCCGATGGGTGTCACCTTAGCCCGGAACTATTACGCTTGGCTTGGAAGGTGAAGGGGCCCAATCGTTTGGCCCTGGTCACAGATGCAATGCGCGCCATGGATTTACCAGCCGGCGAGTATGTTTTCGGCCCAAGTGAAGCGGGAGTGAAGGTTTTTTCCAACGGCAGAGTTGGCCTCATGCAGGATGGCAAATCGCTTGCCTCGGCCATTCAGGGGATGGACCACGGGATTAGACAACTGCTTGCCGCCACTG
The DNA here is from genome assembly GCA_009691815.1 of Gemmataceae bacterium. GTDB lineage: Bacteria > Planctomycetota > Planctomycetia > Gemmatales > Gemmataceae > SYLG01. The sequence goes on from SIAL01000011.1 coordinate 7,588, forward strand.
GGGAGCCTCTTTGGCGAATCGTTCAAACCGCCAGTTTGATACCGGCCCGAATTGCGGGATTGGACAAAGAAATAGGTTCCCTTGAAGTGGGGAAACGGGCGGACCTTGTTTGGTTGGATGAAGGTCTTTACCCGGTTCGTGTCTGGGTTGGGGGGCGGGAAATCCCCGAAATCGTAAAGCATCCCGGGAATTAACCCTGCACCCTATAGCGCATTGCTTTTAGCTCGGCACGGATTAAACTTCCCACCTCCACGGCCCGAATCTCGGCCCGAAAAAGGCACCTTTCCCGAATGGCGGAATCGGCGGCTTCCACCAAAGCCAATGGATCGATACCCGGACGGGGCTCCACCAAAACCTCAAGCCTTGCCATGGGTCCCGACTGATGAATGATGGCTCGATATTCGGCCAATCCGGGCAGCTCAAATAGGATGGCTTCGAGTGTTTGAGGATGGAAATTGTTACCCCGAATGAACACCATATCGTCAAGTCGGCCCAAAATTCCACCTTTGAGTTTTAGGCCACCAAAACCACAGGGGCAGGGAGCATGGTCCCTCGCCACCAAATCTCCCGTTCGATAACGGATAACCGGGCCGGAAAGGCGCTTCAAATTCGTAAGGATTAGCTCCCCTTGGTCCACCTCTTGACCGGTTTGGGGATCAAGAATCTCGGGATAGTACATGGATTCCAAGAGGTGGAGCCCGCCCGGACATTCCGCACACTCCACCGTGGTGGGTCCGACCTCGGTCATGCCGGCATGGTCAATCACCCGGGCGCCCCACAATTTTTCCAACCGCTGACGCGTTGCTGGAATGGAACCGCCCGGTTCGCCCGCCACGATTAGCAATCGGGGTTTGGGGACTTTTGCTCCCTGAAGCTTTGCCATTTCTCCCAAATGAATTAAATAGCTGGGTGTCCCCAAGAGGACCGTGGCATCCACCTCAAATGCCATTCTTAGCCTAGCCTCGGAAGACAAGCCACCCCCCGGGATAGAGAGTACTCCCAACCGAACGGCCGCTTCAAAAGCCGTCCAAAACCCTAGAAAAGGCCCAAATGAAAAAGGAAAAAACAGTCGATCAGAGCCATTCACCCCGGCCAGTTCATAACACATGGCCCAACATTCAAGCATTGCCTCCCAAGAGGCGCTATCATCAAGCCACCTAAGGGTGTGGCCCGAGGTGCCCGAGGTTTGGGTGTAACGACACAAGCCTTTTTCTGTTTGGGAAAACAGTCGACCATAGGGTGGATGAAGGGCCTGCTCGGCCAGAAGATCCCTTTTGGTTAACAAAGGAATCTTGGCCATTTGTATGAACGGACCAAGTTCCGGGGAAATATCCTTTAATCGCTCCGCCCAAAATGGGATTTTCCGGGCTTGATTTAATACCTGGCCCAATCGGTCTAGGGTAAGAGCCCTGATTCGCCGGGAATCAAGGCTCCTTAAGGGGCCATCTTCATGGGCAGGGTGGAAAATCAAACCGGAACTCCCCCGGGGGTCGGGTTACTTGACCTCGTAACAAAACAATAAATCTTGATCACGCAAATACAGCTTGCCGTCCGAAAGGACCGGATGGGTCCAGACTTTGCCCCTTGATTTTCGAATCTTGGACTCTTGCGGAAGTTTGAATTTACCCTTCTCGGAGTATTTTTCCAAGGAGGCCTCGATGAGACCAACCTCGGACTTTTCCTCACCCAAGGCAATGATCAGGCCATCCGCAATCAACAGCGATCCCACCCCCAGCGAACCGCGTTTGGATTCCCAAATCTTTTTGCCGGTTGCCAGCTCCTGACATTGCCAGCCTCGTTTTAGATGGAACCCAAAAATGTGTCCCTGATACAGGACCACCCCACCGTTGTCGTTGGCGATTTCCTTTTCCGACCAAACCGATTCGGCCTTCTGGGAATCACCTTCGGTTTTGATTCGAATGGTCTCCGCTCCGGCGCCAAAGCCAACACTCAGATAAACCAAGTCATTGGAAACAATGGGACTGGTGCAGACCACATCCGGGTAGGGGGTTTCTTTTTTGTGGGACCATAAAAGCGCCCCGTCGGCAAACGCCACCCCCACCGGCCCGTTTTGGGTAAAGGCGACAATCTGTTTTTTGCCGCCAATTGTGCCAAGGGTTGAGGTCGAATAGGTTGCCTGCGCGGCCACACCTTTCGAACGCCAAACGAGGTTCCCGGTTTCGAGGTCCAAGGAGGCCAACAACCCCCCGGTTCCCCCCGGAGTGATGATCACCTTGCCCGCTTCGATGATAGGCGACCACGAAAAACCCCAGCCGAAATTATCCGGGCCACCGCCCACCGGGTTCACCTCGGCTCCAAAGGTCTTGGGCAAATCGGCCCGCCAAAGTTCTTTCCCTGTGGAGGCATCAAAACAGGCCAAAATGCCTTGACTCCCAAGACACACCACCTTGCCCTCAGCCACTGCCGGGGTGGAGTTTGGTCCACCGGACCAAGAGTTGCTGTCAAAATCAAAAACAGGTCCTAGGGGAGATTTCCAGAGGACCTTGCCATCAGGGCCCATGCTGAAAAGGGTTTCTTCCTTTCCAACGGTTCCCAAAAGGAAAAGCTTGCCGCCCACCAAAGCGGGCGAGCCATACCCTGAACCAAGGTTTTCTGTAGTCCAAGCCAGTTTGGGACCCGCTTTTGGCCAAGTCTTAAGAATGCCGGTTTCAGGGCTGGTCGCCTCACGGGACGGGCCACGAAAATTGGGCCAATCGGCCGCCCGGAGCGCGCTTTCGGTCTGCAAAATACCAAAGGTCATGCAACCAATTGACAAAACGAAGGAACCCAAAACGCCTACCCGGGTTGTCCAAATGTACATCGTGAAAACCCCGTCCCAAAGTTCAATGCGGAACTAATTGACCGACCCACTAATGTCGAAACAAAACAACAGGTCCTGATCGCGCAAGTACAGCTTGCCATTGGCAATGACCGGATGGGTCCAAATCATGCCTCTGGGCTTACGGATTTTGGTCTGCTCGGGCAGTTTGAATCGGCCTAGTTCTTTGCCGCCCGCGGGGCTTGCCTCAAGTACGGTAAGGTCACCACTTCTTTCGCTAAAGCAAAATAGGGCGCCGTCCGCATAAATCACAGAACCCTTATCGGGAGCCTTGCCACCTTTTAGGTCCCATTTTAATTCACCCTTTTCAATATCTTGACAGACCCAACCTTTGGTGTCGCTATGGCCATAAATGTAGCCTCCTTTGAAGACCACCCCGCCGTGATGGTTGGACATATCCTTGTTGGTGAAGACCCGTTCCGCCGTTTGCCCCGAGGCCGATCCACTGATCTTAATTAGGTCACAGCCCGCACCATAGCCCGCGGTGGCATAGATGAGGTCTTTGCCCACAGCAACAGGGGTCGGGATCACCGCAACCCGAAACTTGGAGGCACAATCCAGCTTCCAAAGAAGTTTGCCCGAATCGACGGCCACACCCACAACATTTTTGCCCGTCAAAGTCACATATTGGTCCACCCCGGCAAGGGTTGCCTTTACCACGCTTGAATAGGCGGCATCATCCTTCAGATCTTTCGACCGCCAAAGGGTTTCCCCTGTGGTACGGTTGAGGGCAATGATGGTTCCCCCCGATCCACCCGGAATGCAAATGAGTTTGTCTCCATCCACCAAGGGTGATTCACTAAAGCCCCAACCGGACATGAGCTTGCCCCCAAAATCCTTGGTATAACTTTTGGTCCAGATCACTTTTCCATCTTGGGAATTGAGGCAATAAAGGTCTCCGCGGATGCCCAAAACATAGACCATCCCGTCCTTGGTAACGGTGGGATTGCATCGTGGCCCGCCACCCCAATTGTTATCCGAACCGTTGTCGTCGTATTTGCCGGGCAAGGTCACTCGCCAAATTTTTTCCCCCGTATTTGCATTCAGGCAAGAGACTTCGTCTTGATGGCTACTGCCTCCGACTGTGCCGCCGAGAAGATACAATTTGCCATCGAGGATGGCCGGACCCGAGTAGCCAATGCCGGCATCCTTGATTTTCCACACCACCTTGGGTGTCGCCTTAAAGTCTTTTTTCAGGCCGGTTTCCGTGGAAAGATCGTCTCGGTTGGGCCCGCGCCATTGCGGCCAATCCCCACCCTTTGAAAGTCCCGCCAAAAGACCCGTCAGAACTAAACTCGTTAGCATTTGCCACATAGCGTTTTCCTTACAAAGTAATTTGGGACGATTTTTAGGGATTCCCTTTAACCTAGGGCCCGGTCAAAAATCCGGCTACGCTTATTGGGGATTCTCTGCCTAAACCTTTGGCTAACTTCCCATCGAAAAGGGGCACCAAGGGTCCTGTCCCCCAAAGCCCTCCGAGGGAACGAAAAGCAGATGGCGATTTGGGATTAGGGAACAGTTGACTTCTTAGGGAACAGTTGACTTCAATGGGTGGAATGGGCGAGTTGTGCCCCAAGGGGCCGTGACTTTCCACGGATCGACCCTGTTCGTTAGCCTCCCCGATCACCGGGAGAAAACTTTACCGACCCGGGACTAATTAAGGTTTGCTGGTCTTTGATTAGGTTGGACAATTTCAAGACGGTAAGCGTGAATTGGGTAAGGCTCTCCTGCTGGGAAGGATCAACCCACACCCAAACGGTCTTGTGCCTTCCGACAAACGGGGCCCCATTGGGGACATCACACCACCTCCCAACCGTGAACCACCCCGTGGAAATTTGTGTCAGTTCTCTTTCGATGATTTTGATCTGCCTTGCCACATCCCGGGCCAAAGGAGATCGATCGCGTCGCGGTACCTCGGGTGGGGCCACCACCTCCTCGCTATTAGTGGTGACAACGCTCTCCACGAACTTGGGATAACTGACATTCACTCGCGCATGGTATTCGAAAAAAAGATCCGATTCATCATGGAGGTCGGGATTGATAGGAACTTGGGCTTTCAATTCGTGGCCAAGGTCTTGCATGGTATCATCGTCTGGCATCTCGTTGATGCCGATCGCTCGCCGGTAGGCAACGCGTAATAATTTTAATTCCAGAGGATCAATTACAGGAGCCATGCCCCATTGGGCAACCACGGTTCGAGATCCAAACAGTTGGGGTAGCCAATTCGTAGGCGGACCAAGGTCCACGGCCGCCCCGCCACTTAGGGAATCGGTAACCTGTGTGGTTCCCTCGCGGAGGTTGACATGCCATGGCAAGGCTCCCGGGTTTTCGGCAAATTGGGCCAGATTGTCCAACACTTGTTGGTATTGCAAATCGGGAAGGGTAGACCCCAGATGGGTCGTCCTCTGCCTCAAGCGCAAAGCGGTACAACCCGGCCCGGTCGCCAGAAACGAAATTGCCCCCAAAGCCATTAGGCAGACGGAGAAGGGCAATTTGGGTGCCATATTCAAAAAACCTGACTTTGGACTTTGGCAAACCTTTCCGGTTGTATCGGCACAAAAGGGTTGGAAATGAAGTCGCCCCCGGACTTAGGAACCGCGCCAAAAGGGTAAATCCGCCATTATCATTGACAAAGGGCCGTTTTCCAACCCAAAGTCGGTTCTTTTAGATCAAGGGTTAGTTTGCAACCAAGGGTGAAGCAATTGCCTTAACGAGGGCGGCTTCGAGCTCTTTGATGGTTTTTTCGGGTTCCTGATGGCGAAAACGGGCGTGGTTATCGGTCCAAATCAAACGCCCAGGGGGATCGATCAGCATAAGTAAGGGTTTGACTTCATAACCTTGGATCGGGCTGGATTCATTGAATGCCCCCAGTTTACCAAATTCAACCTGATCCCCTGAATAGGCTACAGGCCACTTGATACCTTGGGAGGAGATAAAATCTTCGACCCCTAGGATGTCCGAAGTGGTTAGGCTTAGGAACTGGATATTTTGGGAAGCATATTTTTCCGAAAGTTGAACAAGGCCGAGGGCGTTGGATTTGCAAAACGGGCACCACAAAGCCCAAAAGTCCAATACGACATATTTTCCGAGCGTTTTGGGAACCAAACCTTGGGAATTGACCCAGCCACCCACGGCGGGCAAAGAAACCACCTCCCCTTCCTTAATGACCGTAATTCCTTTAATTTTGGTCATCAGGTCCCGAATTCGGTTCCCGGCGGTAAAGCGTTCCGGGTGAGGTTCAAATGGAAAAAGGTGAATCCACCCTGCCACATCACCGCCAAAGACTCCACCGAAACCCAATGTTACGCAAATGGTTAGGGCAACAATTTTGGGGGATACTTGGATACGAAACGGGAAATAGCCAAGCGTCATAAGATTTGTCTTCACCTTTCGTGAGGCGGCGGCAAAGCTCGCCCAAAATCTTTATTTAAAAGGCAATGGATTAGACTGCGGTAAGATAAGTTCTCACCCCCTTTTAACCTTGCCGGGTGTATACGCGCCCATCTGCGTTGGTTTGCTTCCTCTGAAAATTGGGGTTTCCCCTCGTGCCTTAATCTGCAAACGCCTTCTCGAACCCCTCCCGCACATCGCCGTAAAAAAGCACATTGACCTTGGTGGCTATGGCGTCCGATAGGTCGAACAATTGCTTACGAGCGGAAACCGGCATCAACACAAGGCTGGCCCCCTTTTGACCGCAAGTTCCACCACATCGATGGAGGTGTGCAATTGGTCCAGGGAGCCGCCCAAGTGTAACCTGCCACAACAACGATGATCTTGGTGTCATGGCAAAAACCAGTCCGGAATACCATATCATCCTGCACAAGATTCAGGGGCGGAAACGATTCCACATGGCCATGAACGAAAAAGGACGGATCATGGATGTCAGCAATACCGGCCAACGCAAAAAAGGAATATTTCGCACTCAAGGCTAACTTTTACAAACGATTTTCCCCAAAGGACAATGGCTTAGTTCTTTGGATCTTTCATTTGACCATTAGGGCATTTGACACGATTGGAGTCGAAATTGCCACCAAATACCGATGACAAGTTTGTGGTTGGGGCCTTTTGGAGGCAGGCGTTGGCCTATTGGGTTTCCAGAAATACTCCGGAACGGCTCCGCGCTAAAACTCTTGGCAATGAGCACAAAAAAAGCCGACAAAAGGCTTTGTCGGCTTGAAAGAAAAAGTTATCAATTACCACTAATCGACCAAATCAAAATCCGCTTTATTAGAACCAGATTTAAGAGTGGTCGTTAGAGGAGAGTCGTTTTTGCCGTATTTGGCCGGGATTTTTACATAAGTAATGACACTCTTTTTCGCATAGTCAGGCATGGGGCTGGCGGTCATCTTTTTGGGCGCACCACTATCGGATTGGCCTACTTTGCTTTTGCCACCGGAATAGGTATCTGTTTTACGGTTCGGATTGGTGGATTCCGTCTCAACACTCACCACGGCCGCCCCAGCGGGAAGATTGGCTGTGGTATATTTGCCGGAGGCATCAAGAGTGGCGGAATAGCTTCCCCCCTCTTTGCACCAAAAAGTCATGTTACCACCGGTAACGGGTGCTCCTTTGTAGGTAACCTTACCCGAAACATTACAAGGGGCGTTGGCCACGCCATCGTTACAACCGACCATAAATACAAACAGAGTACCAAGACCCATCACCGACATAACTACCCGATTCATTGGAAAAAATCCTTTGCTAAACGAGAGGAAAGGTAGCAATGGGGTGTGCCCATTGCTACCCGGAAAATTTCTATAAACAACGATTTACCAATCGCTGCCCATTACCCCGCCATCGGCGGGATGAAAAGCCCGGCCCCATGTGGCTTGGCTAATGTTTAAGCCAACATTTTTAACCGAGCCGTCCATCATAAGACAACCAATCCCACCCGTGGTGAGGGATTGAAGGCGGCGAGGATCACACAAACCCACGATGGGTTTGTCCTGGGGAAGGGTCACATAGATCGAAGCCCCAGTTTGGAAGTTAAATGGATAATTAGCAGGAGGCGGGCCATCATATCCACCGGGGATATGGAACCAATAAGATGGCATGAAAAACACATTATTGGTGTATTTGCTGGCGATTGGGCCGGAGTTTTGGCCGTCTTCGGCCCAAATGCGCTCCACATAGCCCGTGCCTGTGGGTTGGCCGTTGGTGCCGCAAATGCAATAGCGTTCGACATAGGCAACCGTTGACGATGTGCCGTCAGGAAAAGAGGAAGGGATACGGGCCTTGCCGCCCACTTGCCAATCTTCACCCCAGCCGCCACCAAAGGCGTGCCAATTGGAAGAGTAGGAGGTGGCGCCACGGTCACCCCAAGTTTTCCCATCGGCGGGAACAGTGGGATCGCCAGGAGCGATGTAGGTTTTTACGATCTGACGGGAACGCCAAGATTGGCTATTGCCGTTGCCGTTGTCGTTGATTTCGGGGTGTTTGTAAACGGTATCTTGTTCCAAGTAGGGAAGCAAGAAGTATTGCTGAGTTCCGAAACCGGAAGGGATACGCCTGTTACCCCAGTCGTCACCGTTGCCCGTTTTGGGGAAACAGCCATGGGTGGTAGGCAATTTGCCGTTGGTGTCGTGAATACTATGGAGCGCGATACCAATCTGTTTGAGGTTGTTGTGGCTTTGCATACGATTCGCCGCTTCGCGAACTTTTTGCACAGCAGGAAGCAAAAGACCGATGAGGACTGCGATGATCGCAATCACCACCAAAAGCTCAATGAGGGTAAAGGCAAAGCGCCTTCCTCCCTTTAGGTGTTCCATAATGAATTCTCCAGAGGAAAATGTGAAAAGACCATGAACCCACTGTATTTATTTCCCAATTGCCGTTTGGAGTCAAGGGAAAGCCTGAGTTTGGGGATTAAATTTGCTGAGGTTTTGGCAATGATTGCAATAGATATCAACTGCTTGCCATCATTTTTTTTAATTCAAGCCAATATTTCACGAAAAATTGGGCGATTTCCGCCCTTTTATTTGGGTTTTTGGAGTCTATCAACCATATTGACGGGTCACGGGGAAGAATGATTATTTCTTCCCAAACCAAGGGCACGAACCACCTTTTGCTCTTAAAAGAACAGCTGAGTTGAGCTATGTTAGGCCCTCGATTCACTGGGGGGCCAAGGAACATTTCCAAACGGGCTAGATCCCAACGAAATTCCACGACTAGGCGTATAGGATGAAATGAATAAAACGGACGGGAATTACTCGGGCTAAGGAGATCTCAATGCGCTCCCTCAAGTTTTTTTTGGGGTGGTTTCCCTTTTTCCTAGGTGTCCTACCCAGTTTTGGTTGGGCACAAGCAGCCACACCTGCCGCGGAGGTGGTCAAACTCACCACGGGCGAAGAAATTCGGGGAATTGTTCTTGGCCAATCGGCCAATCGCCGGTTGTGGATGGTGGCTCAAAGGCAATGGCTCCAACGGGTCCAACCAGCGCTATTGGAAAAATGGGACAAGGAAGGCATTGAAAGAGAAAGCCAGATTCGATTGGACCTTTCTCGTCGGATTTTGAATTGGCGGGATGGATTGACCGCGGATCAAGAAGGCATTCACACTTTTTTGGAAGATGAGCTTAAATCGTGGGACGCCAAGGTTGAACCCACAAAAGGACAGTTGGTTCTCATTGGTTTGAAGCCGGCCCAAATCAAAAAATGGGAGCCGCGCATGGCCCCGATTCGGCAATTGGTGATGTTGGCCATGCAAGAGCGGGTGCAAGGGTTGGAGGAACGAACAGCCTTGGAATTGATCAAAGATTTGAAAGGGCTTGGCTTGGAACCGGGGCGCGATCGGGCCAATATTTTGGATAGGATTCCCCCTTTTCCCATCGAAGACGATTCCGATTGGTTGGCACGCAAAGCCCTATTAACCTTTCAAATGGGTCGCGTGCTCCAACTCCAGGGTAGTGGAGACCTTTTGGTGGAACAGCCGAAACCAGGCGCGGCCAACGGCGTTGAGGGCCTCTTGGTTCAGATGATTCCCAAATTTCTAAATAAGGCCCTTGGGGACATCTTGGGGGCACCGTCCGCGCCAAAGGCATGGCAACCGGTGGCGATTCAAATGGGCGAGGCGGCAAAAGTCGACATGATTCGGGTGATTCGGGTGGAACCGGATTTGGCCAACCGGCGGATGATGGTGGAGGACACGATTTTGGGAAAAACCGGGCCGGGTCGTTGGGTGGTAGTTTGGCAAACCCAACTTTTGGCGGACGGCAACCGAGCTCGCCCCGCGGCGGAGGCCATCATCAAAAGCGATCCTCAAATTGCTCCACTGCTCAAAGCGGCGGCTGCCCTTGGAGCCGATGCCCAAATCAATGAGGCAATCCGCTTTGGCGCGGCAACCATGGAGCTTCAAGCGGAAGCCAATCAAAAATTCGGCCAATTTCTCAAGCTTTCCACCAAGCGCCTAGACGGTGTGCCGTTAAAGTGGCTGCAAGAGCCTTAAAGTAAACCCGGATTCAACAACAGAATGCGACGATTCGAGGAAACCCAGCGAAGCGGAATTAAGAACAATATTGAATCGTTTGATTTTTTTTGCTTTACAAGCCCGAATCGTCAGTAATGGACAATTATGGAAACTTGGGCGTTTTGCCATCTAAATAGCGCCAATCCTTGAGGAAGCGAAGCAGGTCGGTCATCTCTGCCACGGTTACCGTTTTTTCAATGCCATCGGGCATTAACGATTGCCCTGTGCTTTGCAGTTCCTCGATTTGATCTTGCGGAATAACCTCGGACTGTTTTTCCGCACGGACCAAAGTTATGGAAACGGCATTGGTTGCCCTGATCATTCCCGTTTTGGTTATCCCATTTTTCAGATGAACGATATAGTTAATGTAATTATTGTCGATTGCCAAGTTGGGGTTTAGGATGTCCGCCAAAAGCATCGCTGTTGTTTTGGTTCGGGTATCTGAAATATCCGGGCCGACATCCATGCCAAGCTCCCCGACTTTGTGACAGGTGGCACAATTTTTCCCAAATACCAGCTTTCCCTTTTGGGCATCCCCCGCTTTGTCGAGGCTACCTTGATATTCCGCCATTACCTTGCCTCGAGCCGCCGGCAGGTTGCCTGTTAAAAGGATCTTGGCCAACGCGTTCACTTTGGATTGCGAATGGTTGATCCATTGTTGACTTCGAGCGGGGTCAACTTCCCGAGCGGCAATCGACCCCTTTTGAACCCTGTCGAGCAGAAATAAAATACGCTCTGGAGACTTTCCCAAAAGTTCCAGCCGTTCGCGGCGAACCGCGGGTGGCTGAGTTTTCCAAGCGTCAAGCAGAATCGGGCCCGCATGATCCCAAGGCAATTCCGAAGCCTCGCGAAGGGCGATTATGCGCATTTGGGGATCAGGATCCAAGTGGGCCAGTTTTTTCAGCCATTTCGTGTCGATAGGTCGGTTTACCATGACGATTTCCAACGAATCCTGGCGAGCATTTGTGGTTTCATTCGGGTTAACTGCCCGTACCCTTTCTCGTGCGGAAAGGTCGGCCCATTCATCGCTTTTCCCCACAAAGGTTGCCACTGATTTTCCTTTGCTTTTTAGCCCAACTTGAAGACCCGCCAGGATTTTCCGGGCAATGATTTGATCAGGGAGTTTAATGGCCAAAATAGCCAATGGGGAAATCTCGGCATCGGTAGCGGAGATTCCCGCTTGGCGAGCCAATTCCTGGCAAAGGTTCACAGGTAAAGGTTCCGACGATTTACCTTGGAGCAGGGCCAAAAGAAGAGAGGCTTGACACCCTGCCGCGGAGGACTGAATGGCCAAGGCGGTCCATGGGTCCGCCCCGTCCCGGTGGGCTATTTCGGCCAGAAGTACGGACCTATCCTTGGGCAAAAGGCCAGCGGTTGCCAAGGCGGTTTGAAAGCGAACCGTGGGACTTTTGTGCATGGCCAATGGGGCCAGTTGCTCTTTGGAAAGTCGGTTATTAGAAAGATTCATGAGGCAATCAAGGGCCGCTCGGACCACGATAGGGTCATGGTCTAGCAGAGTCTGTTTTAAGGAGTTAAAGTCAACCTCTTTGCGGGACGCCAGGAGCCAAAGTGCGTGAAACCTAGCATCGGTGGAGGGGGATTGAAGCAGCAGCGGTAGGAGTGTATCCCATTTAGGATTGGAAATATCCTGTAAAATCAGTCGGTGGGCGGTCATTCTCCGCCAACCGTCCCTATGGCCAAGGGCCGCCACAATTTCGTTATCGGTTTGGCCCATTGAACCACCGGTGGCGTTTGTCTGTTTTTTGGCGGTAACGCGCCATATTCGACCCTTTTCCTTACCCCATATAAGGTCCGGCCTTTGGCGAAGTTCCGGGGGCATAAACTCGGGATGTTCGATTACCGCTCGACACATATCCACCACATACAAGGCTCCATCCGGTCCCGAGGTTAAACTTACCGGGCGAAACCACTCCTCCTTCGTCGCCAAAAACTCCATTCCTTTTTGGGGTGAGGTTGCCACAAATGTCCCCCCCCTTGGTTGGAGGACTTCTTCATGAATCAAATTGGCCGTGGGGTCGCAGGTAAAAATGGCCTCATGATGGGCTGATCCCAAGGCCTGGCCTTGGTAGGCGAAAACACCACATGCGGCGGTGAATCGCCCTTGATGGAGGTTTGAGGTTGTCCAATTTCGACTTAGAGGATAGATTTTCCCGCCTGAACTAAGCGGGCCGGATTCCTCCCCGGCCGCATCGTTTAATAGCTCCCCGGCGCGAATAAGCGGATTGCGCCGTATGTCTCGGTCCAAAAGCACCACATGGCGCAAATGGTGCCGGTTGTCGCAAACGAACCGATCCCCCCAACGGCCAATGGTGTTACCAAATTGACCAGGGCCCGTAATCGCCTCTCCAACCAAGGTTTCTGGGTGAAATCGAAAATCTCGCCCACCAATATTGATTGCTTTTGCATTCGATTCCTTGGGCCGTTTGATGATGCCGCCCCGAAGGCCATTAGCCACATACACCCAGCCATCCGGCCCCAGCACCGGGAAACTAACCCGAAGCTGTGGATTCCCCTCGACAAAGCCTTCGAATAAAAGGTCCTTTTTGTCGGAAACGCCGTCGCCGTCGGAATCGGCCAGGAAAAGAATGTGAGGGGCCGCGGTCACAAAGGCGCCATTTTTCCAGGGTAGCACACCATTAGCAAAAAGAAGGTCTTTGGCAAAAACCGTGGCCTTGTCGAATTGGCCATCACCGTTTGTGTCCTCCAAGATTTTGATGGTCCCACCCGGCTTTTGACCCGGTTTTGGCCCATTGGGGTAATCGGGCATTTCCACCACCCATAGCCGTCCTTTTTCATCAAAATTGGCGGCGACAGGACTTTGGATCAAGGGATCGGAGGCCGCCAATTCGATCTTTAGGTCCAAAGGGAGCCGAATGGAGCCTTGAATTGTTTCCACCGAGGGAGCAATGGGATCCGCGCCAACAAAAAGGAGAAGCAATGGGATTAGGATCATGGCGTGGCACCAAAGGGAATAAGGAAGAAAGTGAAAACCAAAGCTGCTTAAGGAATTGTGGGGTAGGATGAAAGATTTTCCAACATGGGTCTTCAAATTTGCCAAAATTGTTCGCCTAATTCCTAAAAGCGCTTGCATTTAATTTTCTTGGGATGGATTACCGCCAATGAACGGGTAGACAAAATCCATAGGCGAAAAGTTTTTCACCCCACCAAACCCATTATTCCCGCCCTTTTTGGAGGCCGATCATGAAACTACTACCCGTTCTGGCTTCGATGTTGTTTTCCCTTTTCCAACCTCTCTCCCCAACCTTGTTCTCGGCGGAAGGGTTGGTATTCAAAGCGGGATTTGCCGAGCGGGATATTTCTCCCGCCATTGGCCAGGAACAGCCGGGGGGCTACGGCAAGGCGTTTCACCAAAGTTTTCACGATGCTTGTAAGGCAAGGGCTTCAGTATTTGATGATGGGAAAAATATCGTGGCTTTGGTGGGATTGGATGCGCTTGGTATTGATCGGCGCAGTGTGACAAGGATTCGCAACCGCATTTTGGCTCTCACCAAAATACCCGCGTCCGCGGTGCTTATTGGCGCGTCGCATTCCCATTCATCAGGCCCGGTAGGTATGGTAATGCCAGGCGATTATGATCATTCCTCCCCATTCATTCAAGACCTCGCCTATAACTTATCCAGCACCGCGGATCTTAAATATCTAGAAAAAATGGAAACAGGAGTGGTCGAAGCGGTCGTGGAAGCGTTTACCAAACGAATTCCCGCCCTTGTTGGCGTTAGCAAAGGGATGGAAAACCAGGTGGCCTTTAATCGCCGTTTCTTTATGAAAGGCGGCATGACCATGACCCACCCGGGGCAAAACAATCCGGATATCGCGGGGCCCGCGGGACCGATGGATCCGGAAGTAGGGGTGATTGGGGTTTGGTCCACCGAGGGACGGTTTCTGGGTTGTGTGGTGAATTTTGCTTGCCACGCCACCACAAATCCGGGGGGCATTTCCGCCAACTATGTCTACTATTTGGAAAAGGTGATTCAGGGTTATTACGGGAAAGATAAACCTGTCGTTTTTCTCAACGGAAACTCGGGCGATTTGACCCAGGTGGACAACCGAAATCTTTCCACCAATCGTAAGCCCGAAGCATGGGCCGAATTTGTCGGGGGTCGTATCGGTGCCGAAGCGTTCAAGCAACTGATTACCATGGAAAAGGGGACCGATTTACCGGTCGATTTTCAAACTCGGGTTGTGGAGATGAAGCGACGGCCTCCCTCAAAAACCCATGTTCAAAGGTCTATTGGGATCTTGCAAGGGGTCCGACAAAAAACCGATCCAACCGAATGGGCCTTCGCCAAAGAAACGGTTTTGCTGGATGCCTTGATTCAACAATTTCCCGCCGCCGAGGTTGAGGTTCAAGCGATTCAGGTGGGCCCGGCGGTATTTATTACCAATCCGGCGGAGTTCTTTTGCGCTTTTGGTTTGGACCTCAAGCAAAAATCCGGGTTCCCTTTCACCTTTCCCGTTTCTCTTGCCAATGGTTGCGTGGGATATGTGCCCACCTTGGATTCCTTTGGTCCAAGAGGAGGAGGCTACGAAACACGACTAACCAGTTACAGCAATCTGGAATTGGGATCGGGAGAGGAGATGGTTAAGATGGGGGTTGAAATCGCCCGTAAACTGAAACCTGGCAAGACACCAACATTTGCCCCGGCCCCACCGTTCAAAGGTCTTCCTTGGACCTATGGCAGCGTCCCCCCGGAGAAAGATTGAATCATTAACCCAAGGGTGCCGAAACCCAAGGGCGCCGAACCTTTTTACCTATTACCGGATGCCAAAAGGCTTTTTAGCTGTTGGTCGAACCCGATGGATTGCAAACGCGATTTTTTCCCGATAAGAGTTCGACCAATGGCTTTACCAACAAAATGGTTCCGGCACCTCACTTATTAAGGGTTACCCCTCGATCTTTGAGGGCGGCCTCCATTTGGGTGATTTGGATTCGTTTTGGATCAACGAGGGCCGAAATGCGTCCTTCTTTGAAGCTGGCCTTGGCCTGTTCGACCCCGTCCAACCGGGCAACAATTTCGTAGGCTGCCAAACAACATGCCTTACAATCTAGGCCCAACACCGGGATTTCCACCCGTTTATACCTTGCATGGCCCGAAATGAGACTTTTATTCCAGCTGCCTGCATCTGGAGTGGGTTCTTAAGTTATCCCGAGAGATTGTCACGACTTTTTTGGGAAGGAACCCATGATGGCTAAGCGGCCTCGGTTGTTGTTTTCGCCTGAGGATTTGAAGGTTCTTGCTCAGCAGCGTTAGGAGCATCCCGATCCCCGAGTCCAACAACGGTTTGAAGTTCTGTGGTTGATCAGCCAAAAAGTAACGCACCATCAAGCAGCCAAGTTGGCCGGTGTATTTCGTTTCTGTGCCGTGTGTGGAGTCGGGTTCGGCTGATGATCCGGGGTGGATCGGGCTGCCACAGTGTCTTGGGGGCCTGGAACGCCGTCACGAACGCCTTGGTGACCATCACCACCGACCAGTCGGTCAACAGGGAACCGATGGGTGCTTTGCTGCGAAAGATCGATGCTTTGGGTCTGAAGGGTCCGGTCCGATTGGTGCTCGACAACGCCCGGTACCAGCATTGTGCCTTGGTAAAAGACTTGGCCAAGAGTTTGAATATCGAATTGCTGTTCCTGCCTTCGTATTCGCCAAACCTAAACTTGATTGAACGGTTGTGGAAGTTCACTAAGAAAAAGGTCCTGTATGGTCGTCATCACGACACCGTCGCTGCTTTTGTGGAGCAATCGATGGTTGCCTTGGCAAAATAGAAATCGACCTTCGCAAAGAACTGAAAGCTTGGATAACCCACAATTTTCAGACATTTCGAAATGCTTCATTCTTGGCCGCATAGAGTATACATCATCGAGACGGCGGGATCGTGTAGTGTTTCAGCCCAAGTGGCATCGATTGGAGGCAATCGGTGTGGTGATCAA